>NZ_JAJAFZ010000054.1:0-34024 GCF_025384895.1 Photorhabdus kayaii | reverse complement strand
AGGCTCTTAAGTATAGTCGCATAGGAAATCGAAAGTATCTTTTTTATATGCATGCTGATGAATATATAAATCACTACCGGTAGGATCGTAATCAATTTTATTTAATGCTAAAAAGAGATCCTGTTTTTCTTGCATAGTTAATTGAAATATATTTTGGTAATCCATTTATATTCTCTTTGAAAAATAATAATGTTAGTTAACCCTAAAAGTAGGAATATATTACATATATTATTCTTCTTTAAAACCAAAATTAACAAATAGTGTGATTTGAATCACCCAAAATAAAATGATTATATTTGATTTTTTAAATCTTAAGGTGTGATAAAAATCATCTTTTTAATAGGTGATGATCACTGTAGCTAGATAGTCTAAAGATTAAGTGCGATGTATTAATGGAAAAATAAATTAATTTATCTCTAGCTCTATAATTGAAAAAACTATAAAAATTGTGTGCTTACATGAATGCGCCTAGATTAAATTGGCTGATATGACTACAATTATATGTTAACTGTTTCGTTAAATAAGAATGCTAAGATCCTTCTTATAAAAACACCTATACAAATTTATGATAATTCAATGAGTATTTATTATAATTATTCTATGCTTTATCTAGAATAAAGAGACAGTTCTTGAAGGATTATTACTTCATTTTATTAATATTTGAGTGGCTATTTGTTTTAATTACAGTAATTACAATATCTTCAAATTTCTTGATGTGATTATTGATAATGATGATGAGTTATCGGGTTTATGAGCAGTGATAATAATGAGCAGATTCCAGCAGCCATTGCCTCACATCTGAGCTGTCTAGATTAGTGGAACGGTAGGATAGTACTGATAAAATCAGCTAATGATACTGCTAATTAGGCTTATTTCTTCTGTATCGGAATAGGCATGATTTTGAGATCATGCGCGATACTAAATTCTGCTTCGGTTTTTTCCCGCAGAGTCTCTAATGTGACATTTGGCGCATGTTCTTTCAGAATTAACTGGCCTTGTTCAAAGCAGAAGACGCCTAATTCAGTGACAATCATGTTGACTTTGTTGATGGCGGTAAGTGGCAGAGTACACTGCTTGAGGATTTTTGCTGAACCGTCTTTGGTGCAATGTTTCATTGCAATGATGACTTTACGTGCGCCAGTGACAAGATCCATTGCTCCTCCCATACCAAGGACCATTTTCCCCGGTATCATCCAACTGGCTAGGTTGGCATGCTGGTCAACTTGCAGACCTCCCAGAATACAGGTACTTACGTGACCGCCTCGAATAAGGGCAAAAGAGAGGGCGCTGTCAAATATGGCAGAGCCGGGCAAGATGCCACAGGGGTTTCCGCCAGCATTGACCAGATTGGGATCTACTTCTGTAATAGGTCCAAGGCCCAATATGCCGTTTTCTGATTGGAGAGTAATATGAATGTGATCAGGCAGATAGTTCGGGACTTGCGTGGGAATACCGATGCCAAGATTAACAACATCGCCGTCTTGTAGTTCGAGAACAGCACGGTGGGCAATAACTTGTTGAGCATTCATTATTAATTTTCTCCTGGATAAACGATGTAGTCGATCAATGCGCCAGGTGTTATCACGCAGTCCGGTGCGATTTCACCTACTTCAACCAGCCTATCGGGTTCGGCAAGCGTGATGTCCGCTGCCAGGGCGATTACTGGGTTAAAATTTCGGGCACTGAGTTGGTAGGTGAGGTTGCCATGATGATCGGCAAGATGAGCTTGAATTAGTGCCAGATCAGCGCGTAGCGGGAGTTCCAACAAATAGTCTGTTCCATTGACGGTGATTTTTTGTTTTCCCTCTTCTACAACAGTACCTACCCCGGTTGGGGTTAGGAATCCGCCCAGACCGGCTCCGCCGCAGCGAATACGTTCGATCAACGTACCCAAAGGAACCAGTTCTACTTCTATTTCTCCAGCAAGCATTTTGCGTCCGGTTTCCGGGTTAGTGCCAATATGTGAGGTGATAACTTTTTTCACCCTGTTATTAACCACAAGGGGGCCTATGCCGGTGTCGAGACGGCCAGTATCGTTAGCAATGATGGTCAGATCTTTGACACCGGAGTTCAGCAATGCGGTGATTAAGTGAGGTGGTGTGCCTACGCCCATGAAACCGCCAGCCATAATGGTCATACCGTCATAAAAATGTGCTATAACTTGTTGTGTGCTAATGAGTTTATTTTTCATATTAATTCCCTATATATGATATATGGATATAAGCGCTTATTTTAAGTTTAGCAATAGGTATGCCAACCACAGGATTTAAATAAGAATATTTTATAATTAACTGAAATTTAATTAATTCTACTTATTGGGTTGAGAAAAGTGTGTTCAGGTTTATACGAGCAATAAATAAGCGGCGTGCAAAATCTTGCACAGGTGTGCACGTTTTGTTTCGCTATTGATAGGGGGAAAGGCGGTGATTGGGAGTATAGAAAGTGTTGCCGAATGGGGGAAAATGGGTAAGTGTGAGGGGCTTCTAATGGGTTTGATTCACTTTAGCCTTATAGGTGTAGGGATGATTTGGTTAATACCGAGAGATACGGCATTGTATTTTTATAATTTAGCTAGTTATGGCTATGATAAAGCTATGCAATATGAGCAAAGCAGCAATTTTAGGAAAAGGTAAACACCACATAGGAAAAAATAAATGAAATTAAAAGTTGCTAATGACCAATCAATGTGATTTAATAGCGTCACTGGTTTGGAAGTACAGACCTATTTATGAAAAGAAAGTTAAAGCAGTTCACCATTTAGCGTTATCCCCGATACCACTTCATTGCGAATTCCTTATAATTAGTATCCATAAGTAAAACTGAAAAACAGACCTAATAACGCCTTATGGCAACTTAATAAAATTAAAGGAAAATTCTATGTCTAATGCAATGACTGGTTCAGTAAAATGGTTTAACAACGATAAAGGTTTTGGCTTTATTTCCCCAAAAGATGGAAGTAAAGATGTTTTTGTTCATTATTCTGCAATTCAGAGTAATAATTTCAAAACACTGGAAGAAGGTCAGGAAGTTTCATTCTCTGTTGAGAGTGGTGCTAAAGGCCCATCCGCAGCAAATGTTATCGTATTATCTTAATTTAACTTGACTGCTTAAATCTATTAGCAACTTTACGATAGCGATGAAGGTAATATCCTGAGTAGTTAAAGTTGTTAATCAGTAAAAAACCGCTTAATTGCGGTTTTTTTGCATGGCGGTAACAGTATTTTGTTTAACTCTTTGTTTGATTATTTCGCCTTGGCAGTTTAAAGGGGAGCAAATATTGAAGCTCCCATTGAACTTATATTCCGGTGGTGGTTTGTATTTAGCGATCAAACCCGCATCAAGGAAGGCGGCAGATTTTTAGGCTGTTGGGTTGTGTTAGGTGTCAGGCGCTGCTCAATATCATCAATAAAGCGCTCTAACCAAGCTTGTAGTTCCGCTACATCTACTCCGGCCAAGGGGCGTTGTGACCACAAAATGGCTTGTCCATCCAAATCACTTTGGACGTGAGCCGGCCAATGTTGCCCAAAAAGATTGTTGGCATGACTGACTTCGGGCCCTAATTCGCAGAACAACTGTAGCCAGTTGTCGTGATAACAACCAATCAATACCTGAAAACGTCCATCGACTTCTAAAGTGTAGATACCATCGTCGGTAGGGGATGCGGGCACTCCGAGTTTAGAAAACAGCGCTTCTATAAGCTGGTGATAGTCGTGTGTCATCGTGTTTTAGACTCGAAGTTGGAAACGTAGAAATTTTGTCCCAGCCCAATTTCCTTGTTGTACATGGATTTGGACCAGAAATCTTGAGAGAACCAGTTGGAGAATGAGGTTTTATCCGGGAAGTTGAACTCGCCGAAGTTAGGATCGAAGAAGGTAACACCTTTCTGGTCATCGACATAGGCGGCTACGGTGTGCCCGGCCATCTGCCCTTCAAAACTGATCTTCTTGTAGCCTGATCCCTTATTACCTGTATCCAGGATAGCGTTTAATAGATCTTTTGTGCCTTTGCTGCCAGTTTCGCCGTTTGTATCAAGTTGGCTTCGTGGTTGGACGCCGTTCTCACTAAGCTAGGATTCGGTTATTTGACTTTGTTCGGCATAGGGGTCCAGGCCATCCATCTGTAATTGCTTAATGGAAACCAGAGAGTCGATATGGAATTGACCTTTCTGGCCGCCTACGTAGAGCTGATCGAAGACACTTTCACCTTTGGCATGGGCACTTATCCAATGGGCTGATATGGATTCACAAACCCCGCCGGAGGTGTCTTGATGTTTCATGATTTGGTCCAGAAAGGCACCTTTGGTCTGGGCAAACTTGAAGGTGACTTCGCCGCCATGCTTACTCGCAGAATCCCGAACGCTCCCTAGTTTAGTGCTCACCGCAAAGTGGACAATTCGGTCCTTTATCATGCTGAACGAGAAGCGGCTCTCTTGATTCTTTTTGCCATCGGTGGTCAGTTGGCGATCAAGCATAGAGTGGCCCGGTAGATTGCGTTGAATCGCCGCTGAGAGGCGCTCTAACAACCCTGGTCTGGGTGAAGAGACTTTCAAGGATTTACCCGACAGTTCACCCTGTGGTTGATTAACGGCTGTGGTATCGAGCTGTTGGGTAGGAAATATTCTTTGGTGATTAATACCTGAAATGGGAGACAATGGTCACTCCTTAAGTGGTTTTTTTGAGATATACGCTTGGATATTAGGTAAAGTGAATCATAATGTTTTGTCGAAATAGAGAATATTAATAACGGCAGAAGAAATTTTCACTTTCCGTCGAAAACCGGTTATCTCTTTGAGGCGTGATGGTGTCGTCAACTTTGCCATTGGTTATTGATGGCTGACATCAGTGCTTCTAATTGGCTATCCAAACTGGCATCAATGATCCCGACTTCTGTTTCTAAAATACAGCCCCCTTGATCGAGACGCTCATCAGCAGTGATCTCTAAGTAGCCGATTTCAGGGAAATCTTTGTGTACCCGTGATATTTGTTCGCGAACTGTTGCGGCCTGTTCAGGATTAACGCGCAGGATAACCTGTTTTTGGTTACTGACTAATGACAGGGCCTCACGAACTACCTGTAAGGTGAGGGAAACTTGGTCATAATTCTTTAGGATTTTACGTACAGCCTGCAATACTACATTGCTCATCTGTTGCTCCACCTGCCGGTAATATTGTTGGCATTGCAACTGGGTTTGATGAATTAGGTTAGCTTGTTCTGCGCGGGCAGCATCAATGCCTGCTTGCCAACCTAACTCTTTTTGTTGCTCATACACTGCCTGCGCGTCACGTTCAATTTCTTGTGCCTGGAGCCGGGCAGCCTCAAGCAGAGATTTGGCACTGAGGCAGGTCTGATAGTCCGCTTTACGCAGTATCTGGAGCTCAGGAGACAGTTGAAGATGCTCTGTCGTTATTTTAATAAATGGTAACATTCTGTATTCACTTGCTTAGCCAATTTGAGACACAATGCTTGTGCCAACGGTCGTTCTGCCTGGCTGACAGGCCAGGCCGCGAGGTTTTCATAAGAGGGAAGCCGCAGGCTCAGGCGATTAGCGAAATCAATAGGAGGAGACTCCATCGCCGTTAGCCAGAACTGTAAGGCACTGGTACGAAAATAGTTTGCATTGATTTCTGGTGGTAATGAGCGCTGCCAGCCAGTCGGCCAGTTGCCGATAATGATGTCGAGATACTTTAAGCAGAAGCGATGTCCCTCTTTTCCTAGTGAGTCATGTAAGTGGCGAAGTTCTGTCGCCATCAGACAATGGCGGATAGCTTGCCCATGAAGTAAAGCTCCTAGCCAAGTAAGAAGTTGTTCTAAGCACGATTGCTCTAACAGGGCGATATTTCCCAATCCAGTTGGTAATTCATAATCCACATTTAGATCAAATTGGGTCAGCAGTAGCCCATTTAGCCTGGGAGAGTTTCGCCACTCAGGTAGGGAAGATAAGACTGCAAGCCATTCCGGTAATAGATGGTCAGAATGAATATAGCTGGCAGGGCAAAACCGAAATTGATAAGGCGTTAATGCGGTTACCATTTATTGCATCCTGCTTCGGTGCCACAGGAATTGCGCCAGATTACTGACAAATAACAAGGCCAACAATAGTACCAACAGCCCAATCAGACGTCCCTGTGACTCTTCAGTCACTTGGATAGAGAACAGCGTGGAGTAGCGTGGTGCCAGCGGTACCTGACGCACGCCCGCTGCGGGCACTAATACGACACTGATCCGATCATAACTCAACCCTTCAATGCTGTTATTAACCAGTTGCTTGATCTGAGGAATGTAAGTGTCGAGTTGCACGTCCGCTGCGTGCTTGATAAACACTGAGGAAGAGGCTGGCGATAGTTTTTTACCTAGTCTGTCTTGCTCTTCGGGTAAAACAACATGTACCCGTGCTACCAGCACACCATCGATCTCAGAAAGTGTTCGAGCAATCTCCTGTGCTTTGGCGAAATTAAGCCGTGCTCGCTCCTCTATTGGTGAAGAGATAAGGCCGTCTTTAGGGAAGACATCTTGTAACGAGGAAAAGTTTTCCCGTGGATATCCTTTACGCTTGAGCACCTCAACAGCTTGGGCGATATCAGACTCTTCGACTAACAGCTTGATATTGCCATCTTTGTCTGGCTGCTTATCAGAGGAAATGCCCGCTTCCCTGAGCAAGGCTAACATTTCGTTGCCTTCTTTTTGGCTAACTCCGGTGTAGAGTTCGATTTTACAGCCAGTTAGCATCAGGACAGCGAGCATAACGCAGATTATATAGTGTTTCTTCACAGCTCCTCACTGGGCTTTCATTAGGGTTTCAATGTTTTGATTGAGCCGTCCTACCGTTTTGGCAATCAGCTCTTCTTGCAGGGTGATCCGCATTAGAGACCACTGCATTTGCATCAGGCTGTTAGGATCACTACTAGGGACTGCTAGCTGTGTTTCCAAATCTTGTTTTGCCTGAGTAAGTTGCTGTCTGAGCTGACCCAATTCATTGATCAGATTGTTTTCAATCCCCTGATCTTGATTGGACATAGCGTGTTCAAAACTCGCAATATTTTCGGCACTGGCCTGATGTGTGTTAAGTTCATCCAGGCTGGTGATCAGTGTCTCGCTTATCTGTGGTAGATCCATTATTCCTCCAAATTTGAGGTAGGTTGAGTTTATTTAGGTTGTCTATCCTTGTTTCACTGTGTTGTGGCTGATCCGTTATTCTTCCAAATCGGGTTTGTGTGAGTTTCGTATTAGGTTATCCACCATACCGTTACGGGGGATCAGAGTTTTTAACTCTTGTCGGATAAGGTCACTCAGGTACTCATTGCCAGGAATAGTCTCAATCTTGCCAAGTACCTTGAGGAAAACCGTCTCCTGTTGTCGACCCGTGGGGGCGAATTCACGAACAATCTTTCTAAGTTCTGGCATATCCAGCGGTGGATTAATGGGCAATGTTAAGCCACCAAACTGCGACCATAGCTGCTCTTGTGCCGGGGCAACCAGCTTGTCCTCTAACTGAGCACGTTGGGAGGGCTGTTTATCAGGCGATAAAGCCTGATACCACTGCCATGTCACTCTGCGCTGTGTCGCTGGATCAAAATCGCCTAAAACGTTTTCTAGCGGTTCTCCCTGAAGCCAGCGTTGTTGGCGCTCTTTCAGCATTTGCTGATCCGGCATGGTTTCCAGTGCTTGCTCAAAGCTGTGCTGGTGCCTGGCGCTGACCGAAGGTTGTACCTTTGGTTGCGACACGGTGTTATGGGATGGTCCTTCAATCTTATCCATGTGCTAGCTGTTCCCGCATGCCGTCAACGAAGGAGAGTAATTGAGGATCGCCACTGCCAGCCATACGCGTCAGTCTCTGCTCCAGAGCTGATGCCAGCCCCAGACGCCACTCACACAACGCTAACCAAGGTTCCAAACTAGGCCAGGGAAGGTCCCGGCCAAAATCCAGCGCCTGTTGATATTTGCCTTGGTTCGTCAAAGAAGAGAGCCGAATCAGGTTTGCTGCTTCTTGCCCTTCCTCGCTTGACATCAGCCAGTCGGCAATAATATTGGCTTCGTTATGGCAGTGATGGCCGCTTCCAACCAGAGCAATATCTGCCAGTAGCCCTTTGAGTGAACGTGTCATGATTAGATCTTCTGTAATATTCCCTGCATCAGGTCTTTCATGGACCGGGTGACAGTAGAGTTAATGTTGTAGATGACCGACCATTTGTTAATCTTGTGTTGTAAATCAGCTAGCAAAGCAGGGTTATCAGCGCCCTTGCTGAGTTCGGTGATTGCGTCATTAACGTCTGAGTTGGCTTTGTTAGCTTGTTCACTCAACTGTGCAGCAACCTTATCGAGGGTATTGACTGTTTCTGCGGAAGTGAAAATTTGGGCCATGATGGTCTCCTTCTGTTGTGTTAAGTATTGTGATTGCAGCTTGAATGGCATCAGCCTCCAGTTGCCATTGTTGGTATTCTTGTACCGAACCGCCACGTCTCAGGCATTGTTTGATATCGTTCAGCGCCTGAGAAAGGCGATGTTGTATTTCGTTGACATAAGTGGGATCAGCACCAAACAGTCGTGCTTCCAGGGATGTCATCATGAAGCTGGGCTCCTGTTAAGTTTGACGATAAATTGTTGCTTACCCTTGGTAATAACAATCGCATCTTGACGGATGGCCTCGATTATTAAACCGTTTTCTGTGGTTGCTCCAACTGGGTAACGCAGGTTGTTTTTAAGTACCACATAGGGCACACGCCCGAGAGAAACGGCTCGGACGTCGAAATTGAGCTCATCATTGCGGGTGAGCTGCTTATTATTCAGTAATACCAGTGCCGGCTGGTTGCCGAACTCTTGCTTAAATACCTGTTGTAAGCGGTAGAAGTTATGCGTTTGGTGTTCATCCAGTTGACCTATGAACTCGATACGATCATTTTTATCCTTGTAGGTCAGCGTGTCAGGTAAATCATGTTTAGCCAATAACATATCCAGTCGCTTGAGGTGGTTACCGATGAACCGTGTCTGGTCTTCTATGCCAAGCAAACCCGGAACATCCCGTTTGAGTAGTGACTCGATATCGTTCCATTGCTGGCTGGTATCAGTGACTTCGCCTATAAGGCGGACCCAACCGGGTTGTTTACCATCGCTACTTTGGATCTGGGCATAGCCTAATTTTTGTAAAATGAAATCTACCCCCTGACGTAACTCTTCCATAGTACGTAACTCCAGCCGATAACTGAGAGTGTGGGTATCGAGATACTGTTGCAGGGCCAGCCGTTGGTGGTTGAGAGCCACATAACCTTTGAGCACCGGCGGCCCGTGATTGGGCATCATTTGTACGCTCACCTGGCGATAGGCTGAATCACTACTGAGAAAACGGCGTAGTTCTTGCTCGGCCATACCGTTGGACATGTTGCTTCTTTGCCATCCTTCATGTCCAAGCAGCGCCAGGAAACCAAGTGCCAGTACCAGACAAAGTATCAACATTCCACCAGCTACCCGGCTGCGATTTTGCCGGGCAGGACGCTGTGGTGTGACCGCTGGTTCAGCCAGTTGGTTTGGGAATGTATGTTGTTGGTCACAAAAAGCCCACAATAACGGGCCAGCCTCCTGACGGGCCAGCGCTTGCAATGTCGCACCCGGTGACAGCGGTTCGCCATTCTGACTTGGTGCGACTTCCCCGGCCCATTCCAACAGGCGAATTGAGTCTGGTTCGACTTCTAAGATCAGGTGCACAGGAGCAACATCTTCATCCACCAGAACGATATCTGCCTGTAGGGGGTCTGAGCCGATGGTTAAACGCCCCTTAGCTAAATTGACCTCAATACTTTTATTCAGTCCGCGATAAAAGCGAATTTTCCAACTCATCTATTCGCCTTATTTTGTACACGAACACACCAAGTTTCTTTCAGTGAACATTGCTGTTCAATGACTCGCCATCCGTAAGTGTTACCCATTCGGCATGAGTCTAAAAACGAGCTTTTACCTGCTTGCCGGAGCGTTTCTTGTATTTGACGAGCCGAGGATAATGGTTGGCACTGTGCACTCCCTAGAACTTTACCCAACGATAAGCTCTGATTAGAGATATCCTGTGTTGCCAGTAATCCAGGGCGTAGATCTTGTCCGTTACCAAGAGCCAGATAATGGGCTATCCCACTATCAATCAGACGTGGCTCAATAATGAATAGCCGTACTGATCGCCGAACTTGCTCACTGGTATTGCGAAACAAGACCCCCAGGTAGGGGATATCGCCTAAAAATGGCACTTTGCGTGTTATTTGACTCATTTCGTCGCGGTAGATGCCACCAATCAGCAGACTTTGCCCATGTCCAACTCTGGCAACGGTATCGACAACGGTTCGGCTGATAGTCGGGATGCCATCCTGCCCTGAGCTATTAGGTTTCTGGTTACCATCCTCAATATGCAGGTCTAAGCTGATTTCAGGAGAATCGCCTACTTGGATGACTCTGGGGATCATGCGTAGCATAGTGCCATAGGTAAGGCTTTTAAGCTCGGCAACCCGTTCGCCATTAACTTTCACGTAGTAGGTTTCATTGTTGTCAATGACTGCTTGTGTATTCTCCTGCGTTAAAAGCGTTGGGCGGGAAATCACTTGAGCGCTTCCTTTACTCTCTAGCAAGGTTATTTTGGCGAGCAGGTAATCCAGGCCACGGCGATCGACCAGGCTACCTAATGCGGCTGAACCGAAGTTTTCACCTTTTTCTTTGCTCTCTCTCTTTTCCCTGGCAGAAGTTGTGATATCAATGATATGGCGAGGCCCGGTGTTGATTCCGACTTGCCAGTCAACTCCCAGTTCTGAAAGGTTGTTTGCATCGATGTCTACGATGGAAAGGGCAACTTCAATCCGGGCGGAGGGTTTATCCAGTGCGTTGATCAAATGGGCGTACATGGACATCCTTTCCGGGTTATCCCGTACAATGATGGCATTTAGGGAGGGTTCTGCTTGTACGACCGCACGGCTTGAGTAGCTTTCTCCCATAGAAGAAGATGCTTCACCAGTAACAGCGGTCACATTGGTATCACTGAGCAGGCGGGAGAGAATGGTGGCTATGCCCGGCGCCTCAATACTGGTATCACGATACTGGATCTTGCGATCAACCACTGAGGCGTATTTGAGCGGGAAAATTTCCACTGTCAAGGCGCCTGTTTTTTCGCTACGCAGCAATGACTGCTGTTCCAGTGCGGATGTAGTCTGATCAACCAGTTCAAGATAACGAGGAGGGCCTGATACGTAAACCAGTTGGTTGCCTGGATCAGGACGCCAGCCAAAGCGTGGCTCCCAAATACCGGAACGTTTTAGGGCTTGCTGTAACTCCGTTGCATTGGTTCGTTCAAGTTTAAGCAGGCGCGATTGTATTTCACTGTTTTTGAATACATAAAGCACACTCCCGTCGTAGTACCAGACCAGATTATAGAGTGAGGATAAATGTTGCAGGAATTCCTGAGGAGTGTCCTGCTCAAAATGGCCGTTAACTTGATCGGTCACCTTGTCGCTGACAACCACTGATGCTTCATAGTTGGCACCGAAATTAACTAGTACATCCCGCAAGCTTTCTCCTTTTGCCAGATAGTTATAAGGCGCAGGAAACCAATCCAGATCTTGGCTATAAGCAGAAGGGAGCACCACACCGCTGATACTCAACGACAACAGTAGGGAACGGCATAGCTTTTGGAATGGTTTCATGGTTGCCATATTGCCTGTTTCCATTGAGGGGCGGATTGGGTTTCCGACAATAAAGCCATGACTTGTTCCAGTAGATCGACATGCAGAGTTAGCATCTGTTCCAGTATTTGAATATCCAAACTATCAAGGTCAAGGCGTGCTTCCAGAATAAGATTCTCTGATTCATCTAAGGTCAGTGCATGGGGAGCATGACGTCCCCAGCGCGTAACTTGTTGCAATAGTGTTTTCAGTAATTCAGCGCCTGACGGATCTTTTGGGTTATGGCGCCAGCTTAGCGGGCTGGATAACACAAGTTCAGTTCCCTGTTGGCGAAAAAACAGGTTGTAGTTATCAATGTGCAAATGGTAATGCCCTTGTCTATCGGAAACAAAAGGCTTCTGGCCTAAGCGGCTGGCCAAATGATTGAGTAGAATTTGCATGTTTCCTCTAATAATTAGGTCGTCGATTGCCAGTAAAAATTGTCCTGTGGCAGGCACAGAAAATGGGCACAAAGCCATTTTTTCAAGTGAGTAGCTTCCTCGGTGTCATGCTCTAAAGTAGTCAACCACGCCCAACAGGATGACAGTGCTTCGGGAACCGGCATAAAAGCGGTTAGGTCGCCGCCAGTCTGGAGTGCATCTAGCCCAGTAAACCAGTTGGGCCATGCTTCGCGAGCTTGGGTTTCCGTTGTCAACAGCCGTTTTTCTAATAGTTGCTTGTGTTGATTAAGCGCTGCTTGCAAAGATGTAACCTCTTTATGATATTGTTCCCGGCATTGAGACGAGACGCTTTCGGCTTGCTGCCAAAAATGCGCTTTAGCATGCAGTTGCCGTTCTTGGATCTGTAACTGATCAAATTCAGTGAGCCAGAAGTCTATTTCTGGTTCCAACAAACGGAGCCACCAGTCAAATAGCGGCTGTAATACCCAGTGCTGTAAAAGATGTTTGTCAGCTAGGTTTATGCGGTCACCCAGCACCTTATTCCAGTCACATTCCGGTTCTGCCGCCGCTCTAATGAGCTGTTGTAGGTCATCACGCCGCAAAGCTTGCCCGCAATTTAACCGTCTACGAAACCAGACAGACTTCATCAAGCTTTCCAGCAGATGTCTGGGTAGCAAACGTTGTAATAAAATAAACTGTTGGCTATTGATAATGTCTCTATTCTGATACTGAATAGCCGATGATTTTCCGAGTAATTGATCCCGGCGTGGAATTCCCGACTGCGTGACAGAGATCTTGCGGCCGAGAAACATGCTGGTTCGAGTCTGATTATGGTCTTGCTGGCTCATGCTATGCTCATCTTGCTGCTAGTCACTCTTGTCGATTAAATTAGGGATGGCCTTATTTTATCTGTCAGGCCAACGGTTAACTTGTAAAAAACGTCAGATTATTTTAGCCAATCGTTACTCTTTGCCATACCTGGCTCGACTGGGCGTGCAATTAAAGCGTCTCCGATAGCTTTGAGTAAAGTAGGATTGGCTGGAAAATCCTGCTTCCATCGAGATATTAACAATACTCATCTCGCTATTGAGTAGTAGCTGATGTGCATAAAGAATACGGCGTTCACTGATCCAAGCGCGTGGTGATATTCCGTATACCGAACGGAACAGCTCCTTGAAGGTGGTTAATCCCATACCAAATTCTTTAGCGAATTCACTGAGTTTCCACTCCTTAAGGTAGTGATTTTCCATAAAACTCTGTAAACGTTCCACTTGGCGATTGCTCAATTGTCGTAATACTGACATGAGCAAAGTACCTTGTTCTCCAAATGCTAATAACAATAGCAGTTCTTCTGTTCTGAGTTGACCCAGCGCTGTAGGATAATCATGAGCTAATAGATCGACCAACCCATTTATACTTTGAGATAACAGAGGGGATGAGGTAAATGCAATTAATTCGGGTGTTGACATGTTGTGCCGCTCGACTTCACTGAGCAGAGTACCAAAGCGTTGCAGAAACCCGTGGAGGAAAGTCGTACTCAGAGGCAACCAGAGTAGTTTGCAAGTATCACTACGCGTTTTTGCTGCATAACTGCCACGACGAACAAAAAGCAGCTCATTGTGGGAGATATCGTAGGTATTGGTGCTGTCCTGCCATGTCATTTCACCTTCGAGCAGGATATATATCCCTTCTTGGGGGTGCTCTATAACGTTAAAGGCAGGCATGCTACGCTGGAGTAGCGAGATATCCATTCCCTTCCCTGATGTTGTGATGCCGTTCATTCTATTGTCCTGGATCTGTTGGTGTTATGTTTTAAAAATACAAATCACATTATTATTAATAGATATTTTCTTTGGTTTCGCTGCCTGGAATAGACAGTGAAGAATAATTTTACGTATTTAACCTGATGGTTAACTATAGCATCTTTTAATTAAAATGATTTTTGCTAGTGAGCCTATAATGTTCTTTGGTTCGAATACTCTATTATTCTCACGTTTTATAAACGTTTTATAAACGAAGAGTGAAAAGGGATCAGTTTTTTGCACGATAACGATTGCTTATAAATTTTGCGCCCTTAGTTATAAACTGAGTCTTTTGTCTTGATTGATATTGATATTGATAGTTATCTCCTTTCATTCAGGAAATCTATTAGTGATTCATAATACGTTAGTAATTGTAATGAATGATAGCTAGAGTAATATTAACGAATTAGCAGGTGTAGAAATCAGCGCAAAGTGAAATCCAAATAGCTACGTGTAATATAAATCACTTAATAATTAATTCAATCTGGTTTCAACTATTTGATCAATCGATAAAAACAAAAAATCCACTCAACCTAATTGGATTGTTTATTATAATATTGTTTAAGCAATGTTAGGTTATTAGCAGTAATTTTTATTTATATTAAATTTGTTGTTATTATGTAATTAAATCGTATTTCGTTTGCAATTGAGCATTGGCAAGGTATGTTAAATGCCAATGCTCAGTTCATATATGCAGTTTGACTGTCAAAAAGTGCTGTTTGAGGACAGGTTACAGCTCCGGCGGGCGATCTTGCCACTGTTCTAGCCAGCGCAAAACTTCTGCGGTAGCTTGGATAAGATCAGCAGGAATATATTGGTCTATCAGGCCATCTTGATAAAGCGCTCGGGCCAGCGGAATGCGTTGTAACACCGGAATACCTTCCTCTTCAGCAATACGTCGAACTTGCAGGGCCTGCGCATTGGTGAACTTGAGTGTAATAAGGGGTAACGGTGTTTCGCCTTTTTTGTAACGGATACCTACCGCAATGTGAGTTGGGTTGGCGACGATAACTGATGAATTCTTAACGCTAGCGCGCATATTGCTTGATTGTAATTCTTGATGAAATTGACGTCGTTTGCTTTTGATCTCTGGGCTGCCTTCACTTTCTTTATATTCCCGTTTGATCTCGTCTTTACTCATTCTAAGCTGCTTAATATGTTGGTAGTGTTCGAAGGTATAATCGGCAATAGAAATCACAATAAGCCCCATGCCGCATACGGTCATTAGCTGGGTTAACATTATGCCGAGTACAGGAACAATACATCTTGTTCCACATTCTGGCAGGCGCAGTAGTGCTTGTAGATTGCCTGCCAGAGTAATCCAAACCAAGGTGCAGAGCAGTCCTACTTTAAGTATCGATTTGATGAATTCCACCAGACTCTTGATAGAGAAGATTCTCTTAGCACCTTCAACAGGGTTGATCTTTTTAATATCAGGTTTGATGGAGTGTCCACTAAGTAGAAAACCGTATTGAGCGAAGTGTGATGCCAGCGATAGCAAAACGGAAACGCTTAGAATTGGCAGGCAGAGGTAGACCAGCTCTTGCATTAAGTTTTCAACCACATGGTTGAAGGCTTGGGGAAAGGGTTTCTCCAGCAGATTAGCCGGGATTAGCATCAGTTTACCCAGATGTTCCAAATAGTATTCAGACATGACCATTATCATGCCGATTAGCCCCAATATTAAGGAAGTGGAGACGACTTCGTTACTTTTGGTTACCTGGCCTTTCTTCCGAGCGTCTCTAAGTTTCTTGGGGGTAGGTTTTTCAGTCTTTTCTCCACTCATGGTGCCTCCAGAATAGGGATTAACATGCGCACTGGGGAGAGAATTAACAGCACTTTATCATAGGCATGGTGCATCAATAATCGGATATAGATAACCAGTAACAGGCTGGCAATTGCACTTTTGATCGGCATTGCTAACACGAAAACGTTGAGAGAGGGAGCAAAACGGCTAATCAGTGCCAGCCCGAACTCTGCCAGAAACATGGCAATTAGCAAAGGAGCAGCCATTAAAGCGCAGAGCTGTAGTAGATAGCTAAACTGCCCATAGAAAAAGTGGAGCCACTGGTTGGTAATTTGGGGAAAAAACTGCGTTACCGGCCAACTGTTATAACTTTGAAATAGGGCGCCAAGCAGACCAAGAAAAGCGCCGCCGGAGAAAAAGAGTGTTATCAAAGTTTGAGTCAATAATAGACCCGTGGGTGAGGTTTGACTTCCCAGGGAAGGGTTAAGCACTGAAGCCATTGTTGCTCCCCGTTGGTTATCTATAATAAAACCAGTGGCTTCCATCGCCCAAAATGGGATAGAGGCGATAAAGCCGATGAGCAGACCAAGCAGGACTTCCTTACCGAGCAACAGCGTCAATTCCAGACTACCTAATGTGGGCAACTGACTGCCTGCTACTGTTGGGTAAGCATAAAGGGCCAGTGAGCAGACCACGCTGTTGCGGATTAACCCACCACCTAGCATCTGTTTGCTGAGCACAGGAAATATCACAAAGCAACTCATAATGCGTGGTAACAACAGGGTATAAGCAAGCATTTGTTGCTGGAGCTCTGGTAGGGTCATTTGATTAGCGGCACCTTAAGAAAGGTCATGTTGGCAAAGCTATAGAGTTCGTTGCCAAGCCAGGTAGCTGTAGCGAATAGAGTAATGATGACCGCAATTAATTTGATGACAAAACCAAGTGTTTGTTCTTGTATTTGAGTGAGCGCTTGGATCAATGAAACCAATGTTCCTACTGCCGCAGCCATGAGTACAGGCGGCAGGGAAAGGATTAACACTAACCAGAGAGATTGGCTGGTGAAATGCAAAATATCAGCATTACTCATGTTCAATCTCCATAACTGATAACAAGGCCGTGTGTCAGGCGTGTCCAGCCATCAAGCAGGACAAATAACAGTAGTTTGAAAGGAAGTGAGATAGTCATTGGAGAAACCATCATCATCCCCATTGCCAGCAGAATGTTAGAAATAATGAGATCGATTGCAATAAATGGTAGATAAAGAAGAAACCCAATTTCAAAAGCTCGGGTTAATTCACTGACGGTAAAGGCAGGTAACAGTATCAATAGGCTGTCTGGTTCTAGCCGATCTGCATACTGGCTTGGCCAAATTTGTCGGGTACTATCGATAAAGAAAGTGCGTTCACTGGGTTTAATATGTTGTTTGAGAAAATTCCGGTAAGGTGTCAGGCCCTCTTCCACAAATTTATCTACTGATTGCGCATTGCTGAATGAAACTTCATTTTGACGCAGGTAATCTTGAGTGGCGAAACCCACTGGAGCCATCACATAGATAGTAAGGATAATTGCCAATCCGTACATAGCCATGTTGGGTGGGATCTGTTGTACGCCCAATGCGTTACGCAGTAAGGAAAACACCACAGACAGTTTGAGAAAAGAGGTCGCCATCACGGCAATAAAGGGAAGCAGAGCTAGCAAGGCCAGACCGATGATGAGATCCAATTCGTTTGGTAGCTGGATCATGGTTGCTTCTCCACGGAGAGATGTTCAACTCTTACTCCCAGACGCCCTTCAATATCCACCAATCGCCCTGAACCTAGGCATTTCTGATTGACGAGAATACGTACCTCACCATCTGAAGGAACACCAAGATCGAGTAATGAGCCGGGTTGCAGGCTGGTGAGTATCTGTAGATCTAGAGTCTGACGGCCCACTTCGAAACTGACATGAACCTCCAGTTCGTTTAAGTCTGTTACTGGCAGAGCGTTGTCAGAACTATCAGGAGAGGGTGTGTGCATAGTGATTAACTCCAATTTATGGTCATGGGATTTAAAGTAGGCCCAAGGGCGTCCTTCCAGATACGCTAATAAAGGGTCATCTGGTTGTTGCTGTGGGGGCAGTAGCAGCACATCCCCTGATTCCAGAGTACGAAACACATCTAAAGTCAGGATTATTGCTCCCCATTGCAGAGAAAGTCGTAATGGAATAGGCAGGCATTCTCCAGGTTGACGTTCTGGCAATATGGCAATTAAGGGGGATGGCTCTGGTGACCAGAGCGGCAATGTGGCCCCTGGCCGTTCAAGGCGTAGTCGTAAGCAAGCTGACAAAGGACGTTCTGACGTGGTACTCAGTGCTGACCATGACAAAGTGGGTAGCACTTTGCTTTGATATTCCAGTAGTGCCAACAGCAGATCTTGAGGGAGTGATGTGAGGTCTGCTTGTTGTAGATCAGGTGCGAGCCACAGCGCTAACTCGGCTGCATGGCAGTACAAGGAGAAGGTTTGTCCCTGCCAATGGGCGATCAGTTTCCTGTCTAACGTCTGAGGAGCAGAAATCACATCCAGCGAGAGAGAGTTATTATCCCAATTAAATTGTTGCTGGTGGCGACTCAGGGTCTGGTGCAGCGTTAATTCTTCCAATGAAACTTTGGATAAGGTCAGGCTATTCATGCATCTTTTTTCCATTCTTCATATACGCTGCGACGTTGACGTGATCCATGTTCATTATCCGTTTGAGACGGAAGGGAGAGTTCAACAGTTTGTGTTGGGTAAAGAAGTTGTAGACGTTCAATCAGTTCAAAGCGTGCCTGTTTCAGGAGTTGTTGAGCGGCCGGATTCGCTAAAATCTCTATTTGAAGTTTGCCATGCTCGCTGGTGAGTTGGATCTCAAGTGCTCCCAGGCTAGGAAGTGTCAGATGTAATGTCGCCGGACGTTGCTGTTGGGTTAGTTCGATACTGATCTCTACACTCAGTTTGTCGATTAACGCTTCCAAAAGGGGAGATATGGTTGAAGTTGCTTGCATCGTGGCGAGGATGCGCTCCCCCGGCAAGAGCTGCGTTTGTGGGAAGAAAGGTGTTTTCCCGTCTGATCCACCAGAGTAAGAGGATTGAGAGTCGGACTCTTTTGGCTTTAATACCAACAAATGGGATGTTTCGATTTCATCCAGTGTTTTTCCTTCCGCAGGGTTGATTTCGTTGGCATGGCGGGCAGGTATAGGTAAAGTCGGATCTGTTTGTTGGTGAGGAATGGCACCGTGTTGTGTGTCTGGCTGAGATGGGGATCGGCCAGGTATTGTCTGCATCATTGCATGATGTGCCAGTTCATCGTTTACGTCTTGCTGAACAGGCGTCATTGCTGTGTCAGGATGAGAAGTTACCGTGATATCAACCGGTTTTAGGCCGGAATCAGTTAAGGTGTTCAGGTTTGACTGACGTGTTGGGACTTCGGGTGCTGACAGAGATTCCCTTATCTCGTTAGCGATCTCATTAAGGCGATGAGCGAGGGCCGATAAGTTTTTTTTCTGATTTTGAAGTGGCGCAGGCATGTCATGGCCTGTCAATGATAAGGCTTGCTTGCGCGGATTATCAATTGCCGGTTGGGGAGAGTCGAATAGTGGAAGCTCCTCATCTGAGTCATGTGTGGCATGTTGATCCGCTGGTTTATTGTTTGTCGTCGTATTGGTTAACGGTTGTTCCGTCCGCCGTGTGGTTGACTGACGCGTGTTGGCGGCATGAGAGGTGATAGCTTGCTCGAAACGGCGTTGCAAATCTGCGTCTGCTTCTGCGGGAGACGATGTTGGGAGGGAGGATACATCTTTTTTGCCGATAGCTGTCAGTGGGTTCATACTCTTCTGTTTTACACTCTTTCCTGGCGATGGAACTCTTCTTGTTCCAGCTCTTCCTGGTATTCACCTTGGACTCGGATCGCCTCTTGTTGCTGACGACCCAATTCATTAAATTTTTCTTGCTGCTGGCGTGCGTGGTGCAGAACACGTTGACACTCTTTTAATTGGCGGAGTTCCAGCTCCACTTTTTCAGTCATTTCAGCCACTTGCTTTTCCAATTGCGCTTCATTTTCGCGTAACAGGGCAACTTGTTGTTGCCAGCGTTCAAGACCTTTGCGGTCAATAGGTTGGCCCTGACACAATGCAAAAAGCCGTTGTTCTTCTTCTATTCGCCATTGACAGTAATCTTGCAAGGTTTGCAAAGCCTGCTGATGGTGTTGACGGGCCGTTTGCAGTTTCATTTGTTGCAAGGAAAAATGTTTTTCAGCGCGTTCGACTCGCAAGGTCTTTATACGTTGTAAACGGCCAATCATTATTTTGTTATCTGCTGTAATTGAGCTAAGGTTTGCGGTAAATCACTTGGCTCATGGGTGCCTTGGCGTAACCAGCTACGTATTGCTTCAATGTGCGCAATGGCATTGTCAGCAACGGGATCTTGCCCTTTTTGGTACTCTCCAATCTGCAACAAAAGCTCAACTTCTTCATATTTAGCTAGCCATTTGCGCAACAGGCCGGCCTGAGCCTGATGTTCAGGAGTGATAATTTGATTCATCACCCTGCTAGCGGAACGTAACACATCAATAGCTGGATAGTGGTTAGCCGCCGCCAGTTTGCGTGACAAAATAATGTGACCATCAAGGATAGAGCGGGTCTCGTCTGCGACAGGCTCTGTCATGTCATCGCCTTCCACCAAAACGGTATAGAGGGCGGTAATCGAACCTTTGTCGGATTGACCAGCACGTTCCATTAGCCGTGGCAAAGCGGCGAACACTGACGGGGGATAACCACGTCGGGTTGGCGGCTCGCCAGCAGCTAAACCTATTTCTCGTTGCGCTCGGGCGAAACGGGTCACGGAATCCATTAGCAGGAGGACACGCTTACCTTGATCACGAAAATATTCAGCGATTGATGTAGCAACAAATCCTGCTTTAGCCCGCTCCATTGCCGGGCGGTCTGAGGTCGCTACCACCAGCACCGAGCGTTTTAGGCCCTCTTCACCAAGATCCGATTCGATAAATTCCCGCACTTCACGGCCACGTTCACCGATGAGCGCCAGCACGGTAACATCAACTTCGGCGCTACGAATCAACGTAGATAACAGCGTACTTTTTCCGCCACCGGCGGCGGCAAAAATCCCCATACGTTGACCTTCGCCGCAGGTGAGTAAGCCATCAATAGCGCGTACGCCGAGAGAGAGCGGGTGCTCAATCCGTTTACGACTCATGGGAGCTGGTGCATCTCGGTAAACCGGATACCAGGCTTGTGGCTCCGGTAATTGACCGCCGGAAAATGGATTACCTAGCCCATCAAGGACTTGTCCTAACAGGTAGTCCCCCACGCCAACTTGATGCATGGCTCCGGTTGGACTCACTTCGGTATTTGAAGAGATACCAAACATCTCGCCAAGAGGTGTTAACAAGGCTTGATGTTGTTGGAATCCAATCACCTCCGCCAAAAGCGACAGTGTGTTGTCAGGATTGCGTAAGTGACAAAGTTCACCTATCCGTACACCAGGAATAACGGCTTTAAGTAGTGTACCCGTGACCTGAGTAACCCTGCCGCGAATCTGAATTAGCCGGCATTCATTAATGGCGTGGCGCATTTTGCCGGGAATATGGTCTAGGGAAAGCTTCATGATCGTTTATATAACCTCTGCTATAAATACTATAAAGAAGGGGAGGCGGAAGGGATTGCAACCTGAGTCGGGAGTTTTTAGAAAATGGTTGGAGTTTACCTGGCTGTTCTCTGCTTTATCGGTAAGATTTCCTATTTTATTCACAGTGTGTTGCTCATGTTTTATGAGTCTTATATCAGAACAATGGGGCTATTCCTTGAGTTATGGCGGTTTTTGCTAAAAATTCACGACTGATTTTGGCATAGGCACAGGAGCGGTATCTTTATAATTTGTTCATTATTAACTCTGATATGACAAGGTAGACTATGGATATTATCCAGAATCATCTTCATTCGGTAACTTTATCAGAACTGGGTGCTGGGGTTACCGCACAACAGGAACAAGCTAAGGTAGGTCAGTTTCAGGGAGAGAAAGTTGTGCTGGTATCAGCATCCCAGTCTTTTGCTGATGCGGCCGAAGAGATGACTTTTGCATTTTCGGAACGCAAGGATATGCCACTCTCCAAACGTAAAGTTAGTGATGGACATGCCAGGGTGCGAGAAATTGAGGCACTGGTGGGTGAATATTTGCAGAAGGTGCCAGATTTAGAGCGTCAGCAAAAGGTCAAGGCATTAATCTCCCACTTAAATAATGCTCAACTGACTAATATTGCTCAGTTACAGGCTTATCTGGAAAGTTTCTCTGGAGAGGTGAGTGAGCAATTCTATGCGCTAAGTCAGGCGCGTGATGCGCTGGCAGGCAGGCCAGAGGCACATGCCATATTGACATTGGTTGAACAGGAGTTGTCACGCTTAGCGCGAGAGCAAGGAATTGCTATCGAGTTGGGGGCCCGCATTACGCCTGATGCCACGACAGCAGCTAAAAATGGGGTTGGCAACTTGCAAGCGTTGCGCAACATCTATCGTGATGCAGTGATGGATTATCAAGGGTTGTCGGCTGCCTGGCGGGATATTCAATCCAATTTCAAGAGTAGTTCCCTGATGGAAGTAACAGGATTCATCATGAAAGCGTTGAGTGCTGATCTGGACAGCCAACAGCGGCAACTTGATCCTATTAAGTTGGAACGTGTGATGAGTGACATGCATAAACTCCGTTTGCTTAACAGTTTATCGGTTCAGGTTGAACAGTTATGGAAAAGCGTGGTAGAGGGAGAAAGTCATGGCATACGGGCCTTCTGACCTTATGGGGGATGTCGTTTCTCTGGTTGAGAAACGTTGGGCCAATGTGCGAGATGTTGAAATACTCGGTCATGCTTTGGGATTGCAGGATAACCAAACTCAAATTCATTTCTACCGGGAATTGAAACGATTGATTCGTTTGATTCCGGTGGAAGTGTTCAGTGATGAAGAGCAGCGCCAAAACCTGCTTAATGCTTGTCAGCTGGCGCTGGATACAGCAATTGAGAGAGAAGAAGACGAATTGTGGTCGGGAGAGGGAGCATCATGAACTGGATAGAGCCACAGTTGCTCCAGTTTTGTCAGGATTTGGGTATGGAGATGTCTGATGCTTCTAGCCCCTTGATCCAAATCGATTTTGAGTATTCTGGTACGTTGCAAATTGAGCGCTATGGTGGCGCATTAACACTTTGGCTGGCCCGTGAAATTCCCTGGCATCAGGGAAAAGAGGTCATGGTGAAAGCGATGCTACTCACTTTCAGTGGTCAGGGGCCCGAGCTGCCCTTGCGTTGTGGCTGGCTGGGAGAAGATCGTCTGTTATTGTTTGTGACATTAGATGAACGACATATAACGTTGCCCTTGCTGCATCAGGCATTTCGCTCTTTGCTAAGAGTACAGCGTGAGGTGCTCGCTTCGTGAGCAAAATCGCTGCTGCCCATATAGGAATTGAGCAACTAACGGCGATCAGTCGGGAAGAGATAGAGGTTAGTTTACCTGATCGCTACGCGCTATTGCCCGATGGTCAATCCGTTGAGACACACGCCGCACGTCTTTATCCGGCCAACAAGGCAGATCAGGCTTTGTTGGCTTTTGCCTGCCCGCAAGATGGGTTTCACTCTCTGTTGCGTCCACATGATTTTCGTCAGGCGGTTAGTGGTCTGCGTACAATTTTGCAACAAGGTAATGACATCAGGGTACAGCATGCTGTCTCCCTGTTGGAAAAAATGAATCAAGATGAACAGTTGTTGCAGATGGCTCTGCACCTGTTGCACAAGGTATGACCATGACTCTCAGTGCTAAACAGCAGAGCGCTCTGTTGCTGCTCGGCTGGCTTCAACTTCAATACGGTCATCCTGACCGAGCTCGTATTTTATTGGATGCATTACTGGCTTTGCATCCTGAACATCAGGAAGGGCGTCGCGCCTTGGTGGTTTCATTACTTAAATTGCAAGAGGGGAGTATGGCAAAAGAACATTGCACTCTCTTACAAGAGCAGGGTGAACAAAGCGCCGCCCTCTGGCTTTGTGTTAGCCGTGCTTGTCAACAGGAAGGGAACCTGGAAGAAGCACGCAGTGCTTATCAGCGTTATCTCGCTCAAGGGGCCCTATTGTGAACCGTGGGTTTGAGTTATTGCGTCTGATTGGCGAGCGTAAAGACATCATGTTGGCAGTATTGTTGCTAGCCGTGGTCTTCATGATGGTTTTGCCGCTTCCGCCTGTCCTACTTGACATTTTGATCGCCATTAATATGACCATCTCTGTTGTGCTCATGATGATGGCGGTCTATATCAATTCCCCTTTACAGTTTTCCGCTTTTCCTGCGGTCTTGCTGGTGACCACGCTGTTTCGTTTGGCGCTTTCCGTCAGTACCACCCGGATGATCCTCCTGCAAGCAGATGCCGGTAAAATAGTCTACACCTTTGGTAATTTCGTTGTCGGTGGCAACCTGATAGTCGGGATAGTGATCTTTCTGATTATCACCATTGTACAATTTATCGTCATAACCAAAGGTTCGGAGCGCGTAGCTGAGGTTAGTGCTCGTTTTTCCCTTGATGCCATGCCGGGTAAGCAGATGAGTATCGACGGAGATATGCGTGCCGGCGTTATTGACGTCAATGAAGCCAGGGAGAGGCGTAGCATTATCGAAAAAGAGAGCCAGATGTTTGGTTCGATGGATGGTGCGATGAAATTTGTTAAGGGTGATGCGATTGCGAGTCTCCTCATCATCTTTGTCAACATTTTGGGTGGGATAACTATAGGCGTCACCCAAAAAGGGATGTCTGTGTCCGATGCATTACAGCTCTACGCCATTTTGACCGTTGGTGATGGTATGGTCTCTCAGGTTCCTGCCCTGTTGATTGCGATTACGGCAGGCATCATTGTTACCCGAGTTTCATCAGAAGACGCCTCTGATCTAGGTAGTGAGATTGGTGATCAGGTCGTTGCTCAACCAAAGGCACTATTAATTGGCGGTGTTTTATTGGTGGTATTTGGCCTTATTCCTGGATTCCCTACATTAACTTTCTTAATTCTTGCACTGGTGGTGGCGGGTGGCGGTTATTTGCTGTTCCAGCGCCAGCGACAAGTCAACGCCAGCCAACAAGCGGATCTTCCTAGACTGTTAGCCCAAGGGGCAGGCGCACCGGCGGCCAAATCTAAACCCAAGAGCGGCAGTAAGGCCAAAGCTGGAAAATTGAGTGAGAAAGAGGAATTTGCTATGACGGTTCCTTTACTTATTGATGTGGATGCGGGATTACAGGCTGAGCTGGAAGCTATTTCACTGAATGATGAATTAATACGGGTACGACGCGCCCTCTATTTGGATTTGGGCGTACCATTTCCGGGTATTCACTTACGTTTTAATGAAGGGATGAAGCAAGGGGAATACCTGATCCAGCTACAAGAGGTACCTGTTGCCCGTGGTCGGCTGCGTTCAGCGCATTTACTGGTGCAGGAACCGGTCAGTCAGTTGGAACTATTAGCTATCCCTTACGAAGAAGGGGAACCTCTATTACCTAAGCAGCCTACCTTGTGGGTAGCTGAAGCACATCAGGAACGTTTGGCGAAATCCGGGCTAGCGGTTTTATCCATGTCTCAGGTGATCACTTGGCATTTGTCACATGTGTTGCGGGAGTATGCCGAAGATTTTATTGGCGTGCAGGAAACCCGTTATCTTCTAGAACAGATGGAAGGCAGTTATGGGGAATTGGTCAAGGAGGCCATGCGCATAATCCCATTGCAACGGATGACCGAGATACTGCAACGGTTGGTAGGCGAGGACATCTCTATTCGTAATACACGTACGATTCTCGAAGCTATGGTGGTATGGGGGCAGAAAGAAAAAGATGTGGTGCAATTAACGGAATATATTCGCAGTAGTCTCAAGCGTTACATCTGTTACAAGTATGCTAATGGCAACAATATCTTGCCCGCTTATCTGTTGGATCAACAGGTAGAGGAACAAATTCGAGGAGGTATTCGCCAAACGAGCGCGGGTAGCTACTTGGCGCTGGACCCGGCAGTGACGCAAAGTTTCCTCGAACAGATGAAGAAAACAGTGGGCGATTTAACGCAAATGCAGAATAAGCCAGTGTTGATCGTATCAATGGATATTCGTCGCTATGTCCGTAAGTTAATTGAAGGTGATCACCACGGCTTGCCTGTGCTCTCGTATCAAGAGTTGACTCAACAGATCAACATCCAACCGCTTGGTAGGGTGTGTCTATGAACCGTGATCCGCTTACCCCTTGGTTTGAGGAGCAAGGTTATTCAGTACAGCCTCACTGTATGGGGAATAGTCCAATCCCTCTTGGCTGGCGTGTATGGTATGAAGGTTGTGAAATTGCCTGGCGTTATGATGCACCGCGAGTTTGGATCGTGATGTTACGCCGTACCCGGCAGCGTCGAGGGCTTGCTAATCCATTTGCGCCTCTTTATCTGTTGGCAACAGCAACGATGGCCGTACTTGGGCCGGGTAGCCGGCTTTATGGTCAAGTTAATACTTTGGTTGACTCTCCTCTTAATGATGAACGTTTGGCCCGGTTTTACCATCGCTGGACAGGCGCAAGTGAGGTTGCGGCTGGCTGGTTCGAGTTAGAAGCCAGTTGCGTTATATCGCTACATCAAATGAGAAAACAACAAAAAAAAGTCCAACGTTGACAGGAAGAATCAATATCTCTCTTTATTATAGGAGTCATGGATGCAAGAGGAACCCAACGCCAAGGTACTGCAAGCTGCTGAGGCAGCCATTGAGGACAGTGATCACAGACTGCAACTATTGCAGGAGATGTGGCAGTCTCTTGGCATCAACCCAAGTGTAGGTACAGAACTGTTTGGTCATGCTGACGTTACTTTGGTTCAGAATGCTGAGCAAGAGTTGCTGACAGAAGTTAATCGCTTACGAAGCAACCAACTACCCTCTCTGGAAGAGGGAAAGCGTCTTCGTCGCCCACCTCGTATGCGTGGCATTATTGTATAAGGAGTTTGAAGGTTGAAGGTGGAAATTAGGCCATATCAAAATGACCCACAGCTTTTCTTGGCAGATCTGGAAGGGGTTTCGCTAGAGCAATTACAAGGTTCTAAATCTTCGAAGCTTGATGAATTGGTTAATCTTATTTTTGATAAGGGGATCAAGATTACATCTGATTCTGATGTTGTCACTGAAAATAAGGAGCTCCTGAAAAAACTGATTGCCTATTTTCTGCCAGCGAACGCTATTGTTGAAAATGGTCATTTCGATAGCCAAATAAAGAATGGTATTGAGAATCTTAAATCCTTCTTGAATAGCCCGACATTAGGAACTGACTGGACATTAAGAGATTTTCTGGCTGCGGTTCATTTTAATTTAACGCCGGATCGTCTTGATGATGATGTAATCGATATTTTTGTTTCTGTTATGTCAGGTCATGATAAAAAACGACTTGAGTTGCGTGATGAACTGGCTACATTGACCGCAGAGTTAAAGATTTACAGTGTTATTCAATCGGAGATTAATGCGAAATTAGCAGCTAATGTGACGCTTAATATTACTGATGGCTCCTTCAATTTGTTGGACCATAAGAAATATGGTTTTAGTGATCAGGCTGCTTTTGAGAAAAGTGCTGAATATAAACTGTTAAGGAAGATATCTTCTGACTCTAAAATCTCTATTAAGAAATTCTTAGAAAGTTCCGATAAGCAAAGTGGCGCTATGACAGGTCTGGCAGATTCATATGAATATAATAAGGAAAATAATCGATTAGCCAACTTCTCTACTTCGGTTAATGATCGTGTAAATCCACTAAACAATATTGTCCAGGAAAAAACAACACGTTTAAATGAGGCTAGTTCCCGTTATAACGCGGCTATTGAGGCGTTAAACCGTTTTATTCAAAAATATGACAGCATCATGCGCAATATTCTCGGCGCAATTTAAGGAATGATTATGGAGCATCAAGAAACATCAACGACTTCTGACCAATATGCACAAGAGCTGGAATCTTTTCTTCATGATGGTGGCACTCTTGCCATGTTGAAGGATATTTCTAGTGATACGTTGGAGCAACTTTACTCATTAGCGTTCAACCAGTATCAGTCAGGCAAATGGCAGGATGCACATAAGATATTCCAGGCTTTGTGTATGTTGGATCACTATGATTCTCGGTTCTTCCTTGGATTGGGTGCATGCCGACAGGCAATGGGGCAACTGGAGCAGGCAATTCAAAGCTATAGCTACGGAGCAATGCTTGATATTAATGAGCCCCGTTTTCCATTTCATGCTGCCGAATGTCTCCTGCAATTAGGAGAACTCGATGGGGCTGAGAGTGGCTTCTACTCGGCCCAACAACTTGCGGCAGCTTTGCCGGAACAGGCCGCTTTGGCTGCCAGTTCCAGTGCAATGTTAGAAGCTATTACAATAAAAAGGACTCAGGAAAATGGTTCAAGTCAGTGAATCTAAAGTTCCTCAATCGAGGGTCAACAGTTTTCAGGTTGATGAAATCCGCGCAACTATACCTCCTAAAAGCGAGGAGCACGTCACGCCTAGTCAGGCGGGTAATTTGCTGTCTTCTGATGCCGCTAGGTCACGAGGAGTATCATTGCCAGCACCATTGGTGGTGGTGAATATTCACCCTAACCGAGAAGAAATGGCAAGGATTAAATCGGTTATGCAGGAGGCTAAGCAGGCAGTAGGACCGATAAAAGAGCTGACAGCAAAGCTGACAGAAACTTCGTTGTTGTCCTCTCTGGTATTGTCCTCATCTGAGGCAATAGAGATTGAATTGGGCAAATTGACCAGCGAGCTTAAGAGTAATCAGACTGATCTCAAAATCCAAGATATCCAGCGAGCACGTCAACAAAGCTTGCAGAAAATGGATGAGAACCAGCAGAAGATTAAAGAAGCTGAAAATTCTGCTAAAGAGGCGCAGAAATCTGGATTGTTTTCTAAGATCTTTGGCTGGATCAGTGCAATTGCTTCAATTGTGGTCGGAGTAATTATGGTTGCTACCGGTGTTGGTGCGGTAGCAGGGGGTTTGCTGATTGCCGGAGGGGTAATGGGTGCAGTCTCTCAGGGACTACAACAAGCAGCTCAAGATGGTTTAATCAGCAAGGAAACCATGAAATGGCTAGGGCCGGTCATAACCGCGATTGAGATTACGATGGCGGTGGCAGCGGCGGCGGTCAGTTTCGGTGGTTCGGCCGCCGGTTTGATAGCGAAAATGGGCGCTAAAATGGGCAGTAAAGTGGCTGATATGACAGCTAAGATGGCAGTAAAGGCAGCGGAGCTTTCTGCAAAAGCCGCCGGTACAGCAACTAATACTTTGTCCCGTGGTGTGAAAGTCGGTATGCAGGTAAGTGACATGACGGTGGATCTTGCTAATGGTGCTGCTCAAACTACCAATGCGGCCTTCCAGAGTAAAGCGGCTAACCGACAAGCTGATGTACAGCTCTCGCGGAGCGAATTGACCGTATTTCAGGCTGTTATGGACAGGCTCAAAGAGGAGTTGTCCCAAATGGTAGAGTCTTTCCAACATGTGATGGAAATGATTTTCCAGATGCTCAATGCCAGGGGCGACATGATAAATAACCTTGCCCGCCGACCACAGGAAATTTAGGGAATAAAAAGATGAGAATTAATGATAACGTCAGTAGTCAAGGGGTGACTTCCAGTCATGGTGTTGAAGTTGGAACTGACAACTTTGTGTCGACACCGACAGCACATGAAGCTGCTATTCAACAGCCGGAAAAAATGAGGTTCACGGATAAGGTTGAATTGAGTGTACCGAAACAGGGCCTCGATCCCAGTCGTTTAGGAAATGTCGGACAAGAATTAAATAACACGCTGGATATGATGTCGCTACTTTTTGAGATTGCAAAGAGGATGCGTGAACTGGGTATTTTGCAGCGTGACACTGAGAATAAAGCGTCCATTGATGCTCAAAAATCACAAGTGGATGAGATGCGACATGGTGCCAAATTGATGATTGCCATGGCGGTGGTTTCAGGCTTAATGACGCTTGGTTCAGGGCTGATAGGTAGTTTTTCTTCCGTTAAAAACAGTCAGGCGGTTAAGCAGCAGAAGACGTTGGAAAGCAATATTGCTGGTCGTAACGAATTAATCGATCTTAAGTTGCAACAGTTGGGCAAGAGTAGCGATGCGGATCGGGCAGCAATTGGTAAAGTATGGAATGTAGCACAAGATGCTGACAAGAGCACTTTGAAATCTCTTACCTTGGTTTTTGAAAGTCGTAACAGCAAGCAGCAGTTCTTAACTTCAGTAATGAAATCTTTAGAGAGTATGTCCAATAATTCTGTGCAGGTAGAACAGGGGCTTTCTCAGGCTAAAGCCAAGGAACATGAAGTGGATTCATCTATTTCTCAACATGAAAAACAGAAGAGTGAAGATCAGATTTCATTGGATAACAATTTCATGAGAGATGTTTTGCAATTAATACAGCAGCTTTATCAGAACCATGTCCAGGCATGGCGCGCGGCGACTGGCGTGGTGTAATGCTGGTAAAATAGATCAGTGTTATATAATAAGCTTGGGCGTACCGGGAGGTGCGCTCTTATCAATGGATACCGTTATTTGATCTCGTTTTTAAAATCCACTAACACCACCAAAGGTATAGAAAAACGAAAATATCAAATTAAGATTTCAGTCCTTAACAGGCAGAATGTGTTAAGGAAAAAAAGCATTTTCCTATATTCCGGTGTTTGGTTTTTGATAATCACTGGGGTGACCTTTTTATTAAAAGAATTGCCCTTGAGTGACAGAGGCGCAAAAGGCGATGGTAGTAAACTGAGTCCCTTTTCTGCGGGGGTAACCCGTTTGTTTGACTACTTGGTAATTCAAGTTGGTCTGATTGCCCTCTCTAGTAGGAGTAACCCATGGATGTGATAGCCATCGTCAATCAAGTTTTGGCTGAATTTGCTGCTAAATTCGGCTTGCCGCACTTAGCTTTAAATCATGAAGGTGTGGCTGCTCTCTGTTTTGATGAGCACCTTCACCTCTCTTTGATCTTAATTCCTGAACGTGACCAGCTCGTTTTACAGATAGATGTCGCTGATATCACTGTGGTCGGAGAGGGGATTTTCCGCCAATTAGCCAGCTTTAATCGTCATTGGTATCAGTTTGATCTTCACTTTGGTTTTGATGAGTCAACGCTGATGGTGCAGCTTTATCGGCAAATGTCAGCAAGTCGGCTGAATCAGGCTGTTTTTGAAGAGAGCCTTTCAAGTATGTTGGATCATGCTGAATTTTGGCAGGAATTATTGCAAGCTCAACTTCCGATTGGCTCTCAACAGAACGAATCTTTGGGAATGCGAGTATGAAAATTGAGAATTCGTTACCCATTCATTTAACAAATGTGCCCCATGAAAATGATAGCCTTTGTTGTGGTCGTCGGGTTACGTCAGGGTATATACCACAAAACGTTCATGAGCCGCTTTCTGCGGTGCTGAGTAGAGGTCTTGTCATGGGGCTTGAACATGAGACAACATTACAGCGTTTGTTGGATGGGCAGCATACTCCGTTGTCACAACGTAGGATCAGCCTAACATGACCAAGATAGGGTTGGTCATGTTGTGTTTGCTGATTACCGGTTGTGTTAGTGAGGCTGTTGAGCATGAAGCATCACGTCTGATTGAGGGCGATGTGACCATGCAGACCTCTCTACCCAGAACGGCAAACGTTGAGGTGTCATTGTTGACGGTGGTTGAAGGAAAAGTGTTGACAGTGGGTGAGATGAATTATCGTTTGGACATGCTACCCATCACTTTTTCTATGCGTTTGAGTCCGCAGTTTTCTCATGGTGAGTTATTCTTAAGAACTCGTCTACGTTGGGATGAGAAACGGGCAGTGCAGGCGAAAAGCCAACAACGCGTCGTTGCAGGAAAAAGAATTGTAGTGCAATTGTCTCCCTTGCCATGTTATCCAGAATGCCTATGAGTTTTAAATATTTTTGCATTAATAAATAAGGGATAATATTGTCTTTTAAATTTTTAAATGCTATTTAAATTACATGGAATTATACCTAATAATTTCATGTAATATTTTATTGTTCGGTATAAAATAATATATTTTCAATGTTAAATATCTATAGGATAATACATTAACATTTGAATCTCTCATTTTACAATTAGTTGAATAGTTCCTCTTCTGTTATTTCCTTCTATTTCTTATTCTTGATTATATTTTACTTTTTTACCCTCAAAGTATTTAACTGTATTTTTAATATAGGTTACATAAGCCATTTTAAATTAATATCACTTTTAATTGTTTTAATTGTTTTAATTGTTTTAATTGTTTTAATTTTATCTGCTACATTTGCCGATTTATTTAAACTGTTCCAATAGATTTTTTATACTGTTTCTATCTTTACAAGAAATAGTAATACCTAAATTCCCAGTGCATCCTTCTATCATTATCATACTTAATGATTTACTGTTTTGGTGGAAATTTTCAATCCCATCTATAACTGATGCTCAAAATATTGTATGGTCTGTGAATAGCAATGGGAAAAGGTGCATTTTTATTATGAAAATGGTGTTTTTATCAAAAATAACTAACTCATTAAAAGGATGATAGATGTTTCAGTTTGATATTACTATCATTATCCCTGTTTTTAATGATGAAAATAATATAATCTATTTGTTAGATTCAATTTCTTCGCAAGAAAATGTTAATTTTGAAGTCATTATTATTAATGATGGTTCAACAGATAACAGCTTAGAAGTCATTAAAGAATATGAAAAAAGAGATAATAGAATACGGATACTTAATCAAGAAAATCGTGGTGTTTCAATAGCTAGAAATTACGGCATAAAATATGCGAGAGGGGAGTGGGTTTTATTTGTTGATAGTGATGATTGGCTGAAACCACAAATATTAAGAAAATGGCTTGATCAAGCTATTGAACAGAGATTAGATGTGTTAATTGGCAATGGAGTCAGTTTTACAGAAGATCCATTCTCACAAGGGAATAGAAGAATAACACGTAGACAACCTTATGGCAGAGTGTTAACGGGTAAAGAGTGGATAAAATATTGCGTTGAGTGTAGAGAATGGCCACATTTTGTTTGGTTACAACTTATTAAAAAAGAATTAATTATAAATAACCAACTGAGTTTTATGGAAAATATCTTTCATGAAGATATCTTATGGACAATTAATTTGTCACTTATAGCGAATCGAATCGGCTTTTGTGAGGAGCAATTGTATTGTTATCGACATAATTTGCAATCAATAACTCGCTCAAGAGAAAGTAAAAAATTATATTATCGAGCTGATAGCTATATTACCGTGGTTAATTCAATTATTAAAATCTCAAAAGAAATTAAAGGTGAAAGGTCGTTAAAAAGATCTCTTAGTCGTCATGCAATACGAGAGGTTGGTAGTTTTTTTATTTTGTACAGAAAAAAGATACACGATCCATCCTTAAAGAAATTGCTTGCTAAACGTTTTATTGACCAAATTGGCTTGAGAGATTTATTACCAGGTGTGCATAATTACCATGAACTATGGTTTATTATACGTTGTAATTTAGTCTTAATATTAAGGAGGTTCATGGATGAGTGACTATAACTCTATATGATAAAGAAGTAACTTGAAAGATAACGGGTATATTTATCTGTTAATTATTATCATTCCCTTACACATAATGATACACCAGCAGAGTTTGTTGATGAGCTTGGTATTATATTAAATGTAAGTAATCACCTTATAAAATTTAAGGCTGCACTATGTGTGGCCTTTTCTTATTCTACTGATTTCGCAGTATTCCTATTAACTCAAATTTAAGGCTACACGGCAGCCTATGGATTCCCATTTATGTGAGTGGGTGTGAAGGATGAAATACATGGATAAACAGCCTGACATCTGGATGCAGCTATGGTTATGGCTGCTGTCAGTCAAAGAACAAGGTATAGGTGCGGCGCTGGCTGCCGCAATGGCTTATCTCAGAGGTCGATATAACGGTGGTAAATTCTGGACGACAATTATGGATTCTATTATGTGTGCCATGATTGCTTGGTTTATCCGTGATGTGTTGAATTTTTTTGGTATGAGCACGGATTTGGCTTACATCAGCAGTGTCATTATTGGTTATCTGGGCACCGACTATTTTGGTCAGATCTTAAGAAAAGTTGTTAATAACAAAACAGGTAATAAACAATAGGAGTGAATTATGAGCAGAGGTATTCGAAATAATAACCCAGGTAATATTCGTTGGGGTGATGACTGGCAAGGCTTGATCCCTGCATCACAGCGTACTGATAAATCTTTCTGTCAGTTTGTCAGTCCTGAATATGGTCTTCGGGCGATGATTAAAATTTTGCATAATTACAATCGGAAATATGGCCTTAAAACAGTGAAAGGGAT
>NZ_JAJAFZ010000053.1:0-34112 GCF_025384895.1 Photorhabdus kayaii | reverse complement strand
TGTTGTGCGTTTTAGGTGGATTGATTGCTTACTGCCTTAAATTGAAGAAGCCATCACTGAAAGTTTTCTACTCAGAAGAAGATTTCTCAATGACGGCTTAAGCAGAATTCGGGTTACTTAATATGTTAATCCAGCAATAACCTATACCCCCAAGAAGTTATTTAACTCTTGGGGGTATATATATCAAACGTTAATTCAATTCATTCTCTATATAATTGACTATCATATCGGCACTAATCTCTTTTTCAACTATTCCTCCTTGAATAAGAATGTTCGTCGTTTTTTCACATTTAATTTTCGCAGATTTTGACTTGAGAGGAATATTGTCTAATCCTTCTACTGGGCCTAATTCTATATTTTTATGATCTAAATACTCTTTAATAAAAAAAGGAATTGGAATTTCTTTGTTATTTTCTCTAAATCCTTTAAGCCTTTCAATAAATGTTGAAAAAGGAACGATCAGGATTTTTGAATCACACAAGCTATTATATTGCTCGATAATTTTTTCGAGGGTATAGGAGGTGTTCGCTACGATATGATAATTGCCATTATGTTCATTGGAATGGGTGGATAAATAAATGACTGCCTTGGCAACAAAATCAACTGGAACGGTACTGACATCTATATCTTCTCCTTTGAAGGCCAGGCCCGTCAGTCGGCAGGTTCTAAGCAGTTGCCCAAGCCATTGATTTCGATCATTTTGTGGATTATTTCTAGAGCCACTGATTAAACCCAGTCTGAAAATATTTGTGATAAGCCCCTTCGCACGGGCCCTAAGAACCAGAGCTTCAGCTACCCATTTACTTGAACAGTATCCATTCTGGCTGTTGTGTTTTTGAATATCGAGCGGAGTGTCTTCTTCAGCCGTGTCTTGAGCACGATTGTTGAAGACTCCAACTGTAGACAGTGTATTGAATACTTTAACTCTTGTTTGTGTAGCAAAGTGAAGGAGGTGATTTGTTCCATCGACATTAATTTTTTTTATCATGTCATAAGTAGCCAAATGGTTCATATGCACCGCACAATGAAAAATTGTATCAACAGTTGCACTCAGTGAACTATATTCTTTTGACGTCATCCCTATTTTTTCTTGCCCCAAATCCCCATTAACAATAGTAATCCTTCCGATATAATCTTCACACCACAATTTTGCGTTTTCCAGCGTACTCTTCAGCCTGAAAAATCCATCGTTTTTATTATCTGCACGTATCAAGCAGGTCAGATTAACGTTCTTATCCTTCAACAGTTCATGAAGAATATATTTGCCAACAAATCCTGTGGCACCGGTTAAAAAAATATGACGTTGGGACGGATCGGGTACTCTTATCATTGCAGTTGAAAAAGATATTTCTTTCATTGCCGCCACTTCATCTTCAAGGCAGAGAAAGCGCTCTGTTATTACATTATCCATCATTCTTCTGATGGTTCTTTGAGAGTAAAATGCTTTGACAGGAATATCTAACGCTATTCTTTGCCAAATTTTACTTCGCAATATAAAGACGTTGAGTGAACCTCCACCCACTTTGAAGAAGTCATCATCAATGCCCGTTCTCTCTCTTTTGAGAACCTCAGACCAAATTTCGCATAAATTTTCTTCCGTACTGTTACGTGGTGCGCTATAAGCAAACCGATCGTTGAACTGACAGGCAGGCAAAGCACGATGGTCAAGTTTTCCGTTTATCGTCAGCGGCAGAGACTCCAATTGAATGTATCCTTCTGGAAGCATATAGTCTGGTAATAAATGAGATATTAAGTCATCTATAGTTTCAGTATTAATATTTTTGTTGTTCATGACCAAATATGCAACAAGACGAAGCTGCCCGTTGTGTTCCTGTGTAACAACAGTCGCTTTCCCAATATCGGCATGCTTCATCAGGGTATTCTCGATTTCCGCTAGTTCTATACGGAAGCCACGGATCTTCACTTGGAAATCGTTACGACCTAGGTATTCCAAATTGCCATCCGGAAGCCAGCGCACCAGGTCGCCCGTTTTGTATAAACGGGTATACCCCTTAGCCCTGTCCTCTTCCGTGGCAAACGGGTTATCAATAAAACGCTCTGCCGTGAGCTCTGAGCGGTTTAAATAACCGCGCGCCAAGCCTGCCCCACCAATGTAAAGTTCACCAGGAACACCAACTGGCAAAAGCCGAGCTTCAGCATTCAGTACATAAGATTTATAATTAGGAAGTGGGCTGCCAATGGGAACAGAACGATTTGACTCAGTCCACCTGTCTAGTTTAAATGTATTACTCGTAATAGTGCTCTCGGTAGGACCATAAGTATTAATTATATCCCAGTTGCCTTGACGTAAGGAAGGAGGAAGAACCTCACCTCCTGCTATGATCTTTATTTGTGGCCATTTAATATGATCACGCATAGCCAATAACCAACTAGGTGTTGCTCCTAATCTATTAACCGAATATTCATTAATGATATTTTGTACCTTACTATAAAGTAAAATATCTTCGCTAGGCAAAATCACTAACTGAGCACCAGCTAATAGTGTTACGAATACCTCCTCAATAAACGCATCAAAGATATAGTTAGGTATGAGTAAAGTGACGTCCGAAGGCTGAACTGGGTAATGATTGATTAAACCTTTAATTAGGTTATTAATGCTACGGTGTTCAATCATCACCCCTTTAGGCTGTCCCGTTGTGCCTGACGTGTAAATCACGTACGCCAAATCCCCAGACCCACTCACTGGCTCTGGAGTCTCTATTGGTAGTCCTTCCGTTGCCTGCTCTCCATCCGCGGCCATTAACAAAGGTGCTCCCGGTCCGTCATCCATCAGCTCTTCTAGTACTGCTAAGTATTGTCGCTGTGTTACCAGCAACGGCGTCTTGGTGTCACTTAAGATGAAGACCGTGCGCTCAGGCGGGTATTCCGGCGATATTGGTACGTACGCCCCCCCCGCTTTCAGTACCGCCAGGATACTAATGATCATCTCTAAGCTGCGCTCTAAATAAAGTGCAACCAGTGTATCTGCTGGCATCGACTGACCACATTGCTGTTGATAACTCTGACGAATGGCATGTGCTAACCGGTTGGCTCGCTCATTTAATTCTCGATACGTCAACTCTTCACCTTCAAACACTAAGGCAATGTTATCCGGCGTGATATCCACCTGCTCTTCAAATAACTGATGCAGGGTGCTGTCATGAGGATACGCAGCATCTGTCCGGTTCCAAGTATGCAGCAAAGTTTCACGCTCTTTAGCAGAGAGTACAAAAACATTTTGTATTAGAGTACAAGGCGTTTCAGCAAACTGTTTTAATACTAACTGGTACATTGACACAATCCGCTCAATTGTCTCAGTATTAAACAAGCTCACGGAGAAATTTAAACGACCGACTATCGTATTAGGGCCTTCAAATAGATTCAGATATAAATTGGTAGAACTAGGTAAGTTTTCGTCAAGAAAAGCCGTAGCATAAGGCAGGGACTGTTGATCAAAATGTTCGACCATAAACATCACTTGAAACAAACAATGAATTGAAGTGTTTTGTGCTCCACCGGCTGTTTCAACTAAACACTCAAAAGGTAAATCTTGATGTGCCTTAGCACCGATGACTATCTGATGTACCTGACTGACTAACTCTCGCACACTCTGAGTCTGCGATAACTGTCCTCGCAATAATAAGGAGTTTACAAGTTCTCCAATCAATAAATTGGCTTTCGTATGGTATTGTGTATCCTTTTTCGTACCAACCAAAATATCTGTTTGTCCCGTCAACTTCGATAGCACCACGTACCAAGCACTCAAGAGGACTGAAAATAAGTTTGTTTCTTCTGACAGGGCTAAATAGCGCAATCTATTTGAAATATCATCAGACAACTCTAATGTAATATTTCGCCTATTGGAGTCAACTTGAACAGTTCTTAGATTATTAATTGGCAAATTTAAAATTTCATAACCATCAAGGGCTTCCTGCCAATAAAGCAAACTTTCAACAGTACAGCCATTGTTAACAATCCTCTCAGTTATGCGCATTTCAATTTCTTGGATATAATCTATAAAACCTGTTTTGATTTTTTCAACATCAGCTTTTGTATACATTCTCGGATTTGCGTCCAAGATAAACGCAACTGATTCATCTCGTTGCTTAATAAAAGCAAATGATATATCGTCGACTGGCCCGGTATTTAGTGTGTAAGGTTTGACTTGACATCCATCTAGTTCGATATTTTTATCGAAGTACATCACATTTATAGCTGGACCAAACAATTTATCTCGATATAGAATGCTTTTTAAATCATTTTGTAAGTCCTCGTAACGATAGCGCCAATGTTTCCTCCCAACCTTAATCTGGTCTATCAATGCAGCATTTAGGTCTAGCAGTGTACTTAAAGGCTCTATCTGTATCTTAATGGGCACCATATTTATATGGTTACATGGAATATTGGCAACTTTAGAACCCAATCGATTGGCAACAGGAAATGCAAAAACAGTTTCTTTTATTCCTGTGTATTTATAAAACAATGCACCAATTATAGATATCAAAAGCGTATCCCAATTGATTTTATATTGATTGGATATCATTTTTATTCGATTAAAATCACGAGCTGAAATCACAGTTGAGTTTGATATTTTTTCATCACTTGATTCTATAGAATAAGTGGAGAAGCTTCGAGGTGATTCGGTACTTAGTAAAAATTCCATCCAATATTTAGCATCTCTAGAAAAAAACTCTGACTGCCTGTATCTTTTTTCTTCAATCTCTAAATAGGTATAATCATCAAATGACAGTGAAATATTTTTTCCTTGTGAGAGAATTTCCTTGTACTGATCCAAAACAGCATTAACAATTAGAGAAAAACTATAACCATCACTAGCAATATGGTGTATGCACAAATACCAAACATAATGTTCATCACCTAACTTAATCAATGAATGTCGATAGTTTTCTCCTATTTCGATCGCTAGTCTCAAATATGTTTGTGCCCGCATATATGCCAACATATCGTTTTTTTTTGAGGTACTGCTAGACAAGTCGACATAAGAGATACGATTATTTTCAATATCCTTTGATTCAAGAATCCCGTGTACTAAAGAGAGATCCTCAAGTTTAAATGACACATTTAGCGTTGTTACATTTTGTAGGACATATTGACTGGCAGCCTCAAAAGACTTTAGACAAAAAGAACCCTTAAATTCAATATACTCAGCAGTATTGTATTTTGCACTGGTCGGCTCCAATGCCTGACCTACCCAAATTCCTGATTGAGCAGCTGTTAATGGCATACCTTGGATTGACTCATAACCTTTAGACATTTATTTTATTCCGACTTAATTTATATTTGAAAATGTATACGCCCATTCTTCATTCCGTTTATATTAACCCGCAGGGTATTTAGATCAGATTTTATGTGGCTACAAGCCACATAAAATCTGGATTCCTATGACGATGTAAATTGATGTCCCGTTAACATCAGCACATGTCCGCAGATCTAAATAGAGTTTCAAAATGGTAGGACACCGTTTGAATCATTACTGTGCGAGGATTCAAACTCTCCACTAACCTTGGCACTTCACTATTATGAAAAAGCATTTAATTTTCGACTTATTCTACCTCTTCGTGCAGTTTGTAACAGCTGCCACCAAGTATTTATGGAAGGAGACTTTGCAACGTCGGTAAAGGAGATATCTAACCCCCTATGTTGCCAATCACTTAGGAAATTCATCGTGCGTATCGAGTCTAGTCCTAGATCGATCAGGTTATCTTCGTCTATAATTTCAGTGACATTAATTTCTAACAATTCGGCAACTTGCTCCTTAAGTTGTTGCTTTGACCTAGGCAACTTTGAATCGGCATAAGCTTGAAGTTCACAAAGTAGTTTCTCCGTGGTTGTGACCGATCCACAGCGTTTGGCCACATAGTTTAAGGCATATAGATGGTCTTCTCGCGAGAAGTCACCCAAAGCATCAGCTACCATAAAGACCTGGATATCATTCATAAATGCTTCGGCGGCAGTCAGCATACAGCCAATATGGGCATAGACGCCGACTATAATAAGCTGATTTATTTGATTATTTTTAAGCTGTAGCTCCAAATCAGAACGTTTAAAGGCACTGTAGCGACACTTTTTTAGAAATAGATCTCCCTTTTTTGGCGCTAGCTCAGAAACCACCTGAGTACATTTGGGATCCTCGGGAATCCCTTGCCCCCAAAAATCTGTGAGCAGTGCTCTGTCATCAGGTGATTGGTTGCCGGGTTGGGCGGTATAAAAAACAGGAATACCAGCAGCCACACAAGCTTCTTTAATGGACTTTATCTGCCCAATAATGATTTCAATCATCTGTTTATCTTCATAAAAATCAACGAAATATTGCTGCATATCGTGAATTAGCAATGCCGCTCTGTCTGGTTCGACTTGCCAGTTGGTTCTGTTTTGAATATCCAAAGTGATGTCCTTAAGGGAGTAAGAATGGAGTTTTGGAATAGCCATCGTAAAACCTGTCTAGTTATTGAGGTGCAACGGAGAATTGAATGCGAAGACGTTTTTTATCAATCTTGCCGATAGCGGTTTTAGGTAACTCGTCAACAAAGTAGATCTGATCGGGAATTTTGTAGTCAGCAAGGCCTCTACTCCTTAAGAAACGTTTGAGTTCAATGCCGTTCAGCTTCTCTTCAGGATATTGTACAATAACGGCGCAGCTGCGTTCACCAAGGTATTTATCTCCCACGGCTATTAACGCAACATCGTGTACACCATAATGTTGACGTAGTTGGTTTTCGATCTCTTCGGCGGCAATTTTCTCTCCGCCACGGTTTATCTGGTCTTTATCCCGGCCTGTTACAATTAGGTCGCCACTTTGTGTTAGCTTGACAATATCACCAGTGCGGTAGAATCCGTCACTCGTAAAGGAGCGCTTATTATGTTGTGGGGCTTGGTAATAACCGCGAATGGTGTAAGGGCCACGAGTTAGTAAGATACCCTCTTCGCCTATGGGAACGGGTTTTCCCTCTTCATCAACCACTTTGATCTCATCACAAGGAGAGATGGGACGTCCTTGGGTCGTGGTAATAACATCTATTGGATCGTCAAGTCGGGTGTAATTGACTAACCCTTCGGCCATTCCAAATACTTGTTGAAGTTGGCAGTTTAGAGCTTTGGGCAAGGCTTGTGCAGCTGCTTGGCTGAATTTGGAACCACCAACTTGCAATAATTGCAAGGATGAAATATCACAACGAGTTTTAGCGGCATGTTCTGTCCAAAGTAAGGCTAGTGGGGGAACCAGAGCTGAAACTGTGATCTGATGTTGCTCAATCAGTCGAAAGGCATTATTAGGGGTTGGGTCTTGCGTGAGTACCACACAGCCGCCTACCCAAAAAACACCGAGTGCACCAGGCGAACTTAAGGGAAAGTTATGAGCAACAGGTAAAGCACAAAGGTAACGAGTTGTTTCATCAAAACGGCAGATTTCAACACTTGCTTTCACACTGTAAGCGTAATCATTGTGAGTTCTCGGTATCAGCTTCGGTGTTCCCGTCGTGCCACCGGAGAGAAGAAAAAAGGCAACATCGAATGGGTTGGAGCATTGTATTATATCGATCGGTGCAGTTATCTCTTCCATTGAGATAAAGTTTTTGTCGTAATCCTTCTTAAGCAAACCTTTAGTCAACACCAACTCAATTGATGCGCAAGCATTTTCAATCTCCTTAGCCAGTGCTAAATAATCGAATCCATCGTACTGAGCATCAATGATATATGCCTTAGCTTGAGTATGTTGACAAAAGTAACTTACCTCAGAGAAACGATGACCAGGTAAGGCGAGCACCGGCCGGATCCCTTTTTGGATCAGAGCAAAGAAGTAGATATAAAACTCCGCCACATTAGGCATCTGTAATACAACATGATCTCCGGCTGTTAGACCCATATCGGTAAAGCGAGCAGCATTTATATTTATTTGCAAAAAGAACTCTTTGTAGCTCAATTGGCGATTTCCACAAATAATCGCCGTGCGTTGCGGATACTGGTCGACGGATTGTTTCAAGTAGTCCCACAAGGTACGATTGCTCCAATACCCTCTGTTTTGATAATTTTGTATGAACTCTTCGGGCCAGGACGTGAAAGAGGCGTTATTAATATCCATTAACAAATTTACCTTAATCGATGAGTTGAACATTTAGTTCAATGCCGGTGGCCTTGAGCATGGTTGCCATTTTGGCATCCGTCTCTTCTAGTTCAGACTGCGGAATAGATTGGTCGACAATGCCCGCTCCAGCGAAAATTCTTAATTGCCGTTTTTGTACTTCGGCGCAACGAATGGTAACTACCCACTCTCCATTCCCTCGTGAGTCACACCATCCCAGCATACCGGTGAAGTAACCTCGTTCAAAACACTCTAGGTTTCGAATCGTTTTATAGGCTTTCTCTCTCGGGTAACCACAAACGGCTGGTGTTGGGTGGAGTTTGGTAGCTACTTGCAAGACGCTTAAGGTGGGATCGAGGACGTAGCCTTCCAATAAGGTCGAAAGATGCAACATGCTCTGAGTTTCGATGACAGATGGTATCATTGGTGTATAGAGGTTATCGCAATAATGGCTCATTACCCGCTCAACCTCTTCGACAACGCTCCTATGTTCATGAAGATCTTTCGCTGTAGTAAGCAGTGACTGTCTTGCTAAATTATTTTCACTTTTTATGGGGGAAAGAGGCCTTGAACCGGCCAGTGGATTTGAAATAATCCGATTCCCTGTTTTAGCTACCAGAAGTTCAGGACTAGCACCAATAAGCTTGGTTCCTCGGTCATCAATGTTGGCGGCAAAGGTGTATGCTTTCGGATTGGCCAGCAATAAATTTTTCAACAGTGTTTGAAAGCAAATCTCTTTTTCCATGTCTAGTTCAATCACTCGGGACAGAACGACTTTAGAAAGCTCTGTCGTTTCGAACAAGTCGAGGGTATCTTTCACCCCTTGTTTAAATCCGTCCCTAGTAGGGATCGAAACAGCGCTGGTGCACCTGATTTTTTTGCTTGGATGAACTCGTTGTGGACATATATTACTTGATACACAGAGTCGCTTGGGAATAACAAGGCGAGTTGGATGTTTCTCATGAAAAGGTACTATTCCAAACAACACTGGATTGTCTATCTCGCTACTTTTAGCGTCATTGAGTAGTTGCTTAGCCTCTGTGGCTAGTTTAGCAAAGGGAATAGGTGTTTCAACCAGCATTTTAACACCTACCCCCATTATAGTATTGAAGGGAGATGAGAAGAAAAAAGGGGCACTATCAAACTGTCTCTCGATGAGATTTTTCTCCATTTCATACTGGCTAATGATATCTCTCCTCATTCTATATTCCTTATAAAAAACGATTATTAATCATTTTTATTCTTATTTAATTTGTTTGCAAGAAATATAAAATCAGTTAAATAATAGTAAAATACTGTTATTAATTAACATGTTGAATAGGAATTGAACGAACTATGAAATTCATTCAGGTGATGATGCCCTAGGGGATTACCCTAATCTGGAACCGGTATTAACACAGCCCATTAACTGGGAACTGAGAGAATGTAATGAATGCATCCCAACCACTTAGCCTTTGGCATTGTGCTGGAATTGAGAGATGAGGTGTGGATCCTCGCAGATTTCCGGCCTTATAGTGCCTAACAACGGGAGACTGTTGCCCCTTGATGACTGGAGGATCCACCCATGAAATTCACTCCTTTTGGCGTCGATATTGCAAAACATCTGATGCAAATTCATTTTGTTGATGAATACACGGGTGAACTCATTGATAAGCCGCAGCGGCGGCAGGATTTTTTAACATTTTTCAGTAACCGAGAACCTTGTCTGATTGGCATGGAAGCGTGTGGTGGCGCTCACTATTGGGCTCGGGAACTGAGAAAGCTGGGGCATGAAGTGCGTTTGCTTCAGGCTAAATTTGTCAAAGCGTTTCGGATGGGCAACAAAAATGATGTTCAGGATGCCTGGGCCATTTGGCTGGCGGTCCAGCAGCCCAGTAAATCGGTTGCCGCCAAAAACGAAGAACAGCAGGCCATTTTGTCATTACACCGGATGCGCCACCAGTTAGTGAAATTCAGAACCGCGCAAATCAATGCACTGCATGGTTTATTGCTGGAATTTGGTGAAACCGTCCATAAAGGCAGAGCTTCACTGGATAAAGCGATGCCGGAGGTGCTTGAGCGGCTAAGGGAAAAGCTGGCTCCGTTCCTGCTTGAGGAGCAATACCACCGTTTGAGCGAAATCGATGAACAAATTGAACAGGTGGAAAAACAACTAACGGCGTGGGCAAAACAGAATGCCGATTGTCAGCGGATAATGAAAATTCCCGGTATCGGTGTCAGCGGATTACATCGAGGCCCGCAGCTCTGGCTGCAATAAGGCAGGATATGGAGCTGCAACCTACCATCGATGTCAGAGTAATTTTTGTCTTGCAAACGGGATGCGTTCATATAGAGCATAAAAAATCTATGGTCACCCTCGTTTTTGCAACACTCATTTTGATGAATTTTGGGCTTGCTTAAATCTATCCGGCGTCACTATAGGCAAGGAACCTGCGCCTCGATGAGTTCCGCGCCTGATGAACCTTAAAAGTGAGCCAGCTTCAAGGAGCCAATTTTTATACCAGGTTTCTCATTAGGCCGGTAGGCCGTTCATGTCATCAATTATCAGTCTTCGCAAAACCAGTGGGGTAATCGTTAAATAGATTCACAATGACGTCAGTTTCAGGCAACAAATACCGTGTGTTGTGTCGTAATAGCCCATGCTATCCGGGCGAGTTTATTCGCCAACGCACAGGCCACGAGATTAGAATGCTTTCGTTCAAGTTGCTGCTTAACCCAGTCAGCCAGTTTGCCCTTTCTATGCTCGATATGCAGTATGAACGTTCGGGCACATAGCACTAACAGTTGCCGGAGTGTCTTGTTACCCCGTTTACTGATCCCCAATAAGGTTGTCTTGCCCCCAGTACTGTACTGGCGGGGAACCAATCCCGTCGAAGCTGCAAAATCCCGGCTGTGTGCGTATTGCTTCCCATCGCCCAGTTGTGAGGAAAGCACACTCGCCGTGATAGGGCCAATGCCGGGGATCGTCATCAGCCGTTGTCCGGTATCATCCTGAGCAATCTCCTGTGACAGGACGGTTTCAATCTCGGTGATTTGTTCAACCAGATAGTGATAATGCGCCTGTAACCGCTGCAATACCTGTACCAGATACGGGGGAAATTCATGTTCAGCCAGTACAGTGGCGAGCTGTTTTATCACGGCAATCCCCTTCGGCATACTGATGCCAAACTCAAGCAGGAAAGCCTGCATCTGGTTAGTGGTTTTCACTTTATCCCGGACCAGCGATTCCCGGACACGGTGCAGGGCTCGCATGGCTTGTTGAGCTTCCGTTCTGGGCTGAACAAACCGCATTGAAGGGCGTGAGGCGGCTTCACAGATAGCTTCGGCATCAATAAAGTCATTCTTGTTAATTTTGACGAAGGGACGAACAAACTGCGGTGAAATCAGCCTGGCCTCATGCCCCCAATCAGCGATCCGCCTTGCCATGAAATGCGCGCCAGCACAAGCTTCCATCACCACCGTTGCCGGAGAGCAGCCAGCTAAGAATTCCATCAATTTAGTTCGGGTGAATTTTTTACGTAGCAGGGCTTTCCCCGAATGATCCTGACAATGGACATGAAAGGAATGCTTGCCGAGATCGATACCAATCAGTGCGATAGTGTTCATGATGATGGCCTCTTAAAAAAATAAATCACACGCTGTCAATATATCGCTAACAGGGTGAGGGCGACCATCTTGTATCTTTAATCTGGTTTATGCTGGTTAAGTGAGATTGGCAACAATCATGCAGTCAGACAACCATCAAGGGATTAAGCCCGTTAATGAGCTTTCGACGCATGATTGTTACTTTTCTTCGAGAAACCCGAACAGTTGCTTGAAACTAAATTCGCATTTGCAAGAATGGGAGCCGAAGAACCATGACTGAAACGATTTGTGTCGGTATTGATGTTGCCAAAGCTTCACTCGAAATTGCGCTTAGTGCACAGGGAATTGTCATGACATTCCCAAATACCCCTGAAGGCCATGATCAACTAGCATCTACTTTGGCTAACTATGAGATTGATTTAGTTGCATTAGAAGCAACCGGTGGTTATGAGATGCCCGTTGCTTGTGTTTTACAGACCAGAGGGCTGGCTGTTGCTATCGTCAATCCCCGACAAGCCCGTGATTTTGCTAAGGCAATGGGATATCTAGCCAAAACCGATAAAATAGATGCTCAAATGCTGGCACAGTTAGCCCTGGTTTTATCTCAACAAACAGATCGGGATAAAATAATCAGAGTGTTGCCCTCTGCTCAGCAACAAGTGCTGCAAGCCATGATCACACGTCGTCGCCAATTAGTCACACTTTCCGTCTCGGAGCGCCAAAGATTAGGAAGTTGCCATCCAGAAATTCGAGAAAGCATCACTTTAATGATCAGTTTTATACAAGAACAAATTAAGGTCATTGAATCGGCGTTATCTAAACACATCAAGGCCTATCATCGTTCCAAACTCGATTTATTATCGACAGTAAAAGGCGTTGGTCCTGCCACAATAGCCACTTTGATCGCCGATGTCCCGGAGTTGGGTAAGTTAACACGCCGTGAAATTAGTGCCTTGGTTGGCGTTGCACCGTTTAATCGGGATTCTGGATTATTCCGGGGAAAACGAACAATCTTTGGAGGAAGAGCAATGGTGCGTCGAATGTTATATATGGCTACGTTAACAGCAATTAGATTTAACCCCGTTCTCTGCGCTTTCTACAAGAGATTGACCGAAGCAGGCAAGCCAAATAAAGTCGCCATCGTTGCTTGTATGCGTAAATTACTGGTCATTCTCAATGCAATGATAAAAACAAATAAACCGTGGGATGAATCATTCCACACGGTTTAAAGTGAAAGACAGTTGCTCATTAGCGTGGGGCACTTTGTTCAGTCGGCGATAAAATGAGCAATTTTGCATACTTTTATCTTTAACTGTGAGATACAAGTGATCCGCTATTTAAGCATCATTGACATATCAAATCAGCCAACCACTTGTTCTCCCAATAGTTGGCCGATCACACCGGTTATCTGAAACTTTAATTACCATCAATACAATCTCAAAAATTACCAAAGCGTTTGCATTAATAACATCACGACCAATTACTTTCCTCGCCTGTTTAGTGATAAAGTCGTTTGGCTGTTACCGTAACTTAAATTATTTCGAAGGTTAACACCGTATGAAGGAGGTAAAATATGAGCAATGACAATTCTGCAATTAACCAAAAAACACCCTCGATCAGGGTCTTGGATAACAGGAAGTTAAATATACGTACTTTAGAATATCTACGTATTCAAGCTGATGAAAACAGTGATGAATTGATCACACTCTATGAGTTCAATATTCAAGGATTTCAGGTAAAAAGTACCGATCCTCGTAAGAATAAAAACCAGAGTGGCTCGAATTTCATTCGCGTCTTTAATCTTGCAGGTCAGGTTCTACGTGAAGAAGGTGTTGATGCTGGTCGAACTATCACCCTCAACGATATTGAAGGTCGCCCGGTATTAACCATCAATGCAACTGGCGTCCGCCAAGACTATCGCTACGAAGACAACACCCTTCCCGGTCGTCTGCTCGCCATCACCGAACAAGTACAGGCAGAAGAGAAAACAACCGAGCGTCTTATCTGGGCCGGTAACACTCCGCAAGAAAAAGAGTACAACCTTGCCGGTCAATGTATCCGCCATTACGATACCGCAGGGCTCACTCAACTAAACAGTCTTTCCCTGACTGGCATCGTGCTATCACAATCTCAACAACTACTCGTCGATAACCAAAATGCCAACTGGGCAGGTGAAGATCAAAGCCTCTGGCAGCAAAAACTGAGCAGTGATGTCTATACCACCCAAAATAGAACCGATGCCTCCGGGGCTTTACTTATCCAAACCGATGCCAAAGATAATATTCAGCGGCTGGCCTATGATGTGGCCGGGCAGCTAACAGGCTGCTGGTTAACATTAAAAGGTCAGACCGAACAAGTGATTATTAAATCCCTGACCTATTCCGCTGCCGGACAAAAATTACGCGAGGAACACGGCAATGGTGTTATTACTGAATATAGTTATGAACCGGAAACCCAACGACTTATCGGTATCAAAACCCGCCGTCCGTCAGACACCAAGGTGTTGCAAGACTTGCGCTATCAATATGACCCGGTGGGCAATGTCATCAATATCCGTAACGATGCAGAAGCCACCCGCTTTTGGCGCAATCAAAAAGTGGTCCCGGAGAATAGCTATACCTACGATTCCCTGTATCAGCTTATCAGTGCCACCGGGCGTGAAATGGCCAATATAGGTCAGCAAAATAATCAACTGCCTTCCCCTGCGCTACCTTCCGACAACAATACTTACACTAACTATACTCGCAGCTACAGTTATGATCACAGCGGTAATCTGACACAAATTCGACACAGTTCACTGGCTACTCAAAATAACTACACCACAGCTATCACCATCTCAAATCGCAGCAACCGAGGCGTTCTCAGTACGTTGACAATAGATCCAAATCAAGTGGATACATTATTTGATGCCGGTGGTCGCCAAACCCATTTATTACCCGGTCAGACGCTGGTCTGGACATCACGAGGAGAGCTAAAGCAAGTCAATAACGGTCCAGGAAATGAATGGTACCGCTACGGCAGCAACGGAATGAGACAACTGAAAGTGAGTGAACAGCAAACTCAGAATACTACGCAACAACAGCGGGTAATCTATTTGCCGGGGCTGGAACTACGCACAACCCAAAACAGCACCACAACAACAGAAGAGTTACACGTGATCACACTAGGTGAAGCCGGTCGCGCACAGGTACGGGTGTTGCACTGGGAGAGTGGTAAACCAGAAGGTATCGACAACAACCCACTGCGTTACAGCTACGATAATCTGATAGGCTCCAGCCAGCTTGAACTGGATAATCAAGGGCAGATTATTAGTGAGGAAGAATATTATCCATTCGGCGGAACCGCACTGTGGGCAGCAAACAGCCAAACAGAAGCCAGCTATAAAACTATTCGCTATTCAGGCAAGGAACGAGATGCCACCGGGCTGTATTATTACGGTTACCGCTATTATCAACCGTGGGCGGGTAGATGGTTAAGCGCAGATCCGGCAGGAACCATTGATGGGCTGAATCTATATCGCATGGTAAGAAATAATCCAGTGAGTTTGCAGGATGAAAATGGATTAGCACCAGAAAGAGGAAAATATACTAAAGAGGTGAATTTCCTTGATGAATTAAAATTCAAATTGGCAGCCAAAAGTTCACATGTTGTCAAATGGAACGAGAAAAAAAACAGTTATACAAAAAATAAATCATTGAAAGTGGTCCGTGTCGGTGATTCCGATCCGTCGGGTTATTTGCTAAGCCATGAAGAGTTACTAAAAGGTATAGAAAAAAGCCAAATTATATATAGCCGGCTCGAAGAAAACAGATCCCTTTCAGAGAAATCAAAAACAAATCTTCGTTTGGGATCTGAAATATCCGGTTATATGGCAAGAACCATAAAAGATACAATATCAGAATATGCAGAAGAGCATAGATATATACCCGTCATCTTTCAAGTTGCATCGCGGCGGCAAGGGAGCGAATCCCCGGGAGCATAGATAACTATGTGACCGGGGTGAGGGAGTGCAGCCAACAAAGAAGCAACTTGAAAGATAATGGGTATAGAACTTTAAATAGAAACTAACTGTACTAGCTCAGACTAGAGCTAGTACAACTCAGGTGACTGCTTCCCGCCGTAAAGAGGGTTTACGGCGGTTTTTGCTAACAACTCTGCATACTCGGATTCACTTGCGCCCGAATTTTGATGATTTTTGTTCTATCTGACTATGGTTTGTTTAGTCTCACAATTATGGCGTCATTTTGGCACACATGTTGAATTTTGTTAAAAAAAATCTTAAACTAGCCAATGAAGCAAACTTAGCATTTCACTAAACCAATATGTTCCGCTAGCTCCAAATAAATAATGCAAACGAGTAGTGGATATCTATAGTGAACTCAAGAACTAATAACCGCAATGCGGTAGGAGTAAGGCTTATGGCCACATTAGCAAATGAAAGAATCACCACAAGGGTGAGTTCAGAGACCAAAGAGCTACTTGAAAGGGCGTTATCACTATCAGGGTATGCAAGTTTGAATAGCTTTATTGCCAATGCTGCTGTAGCAGAGGCAAAAAGACTCATTGAACAAAATATGCGTATTCAATTGTGTCAAGAAGATGCATTGGCATTTGTTCATGCATTGGAAAAACCAATCAAGGTAAACGAACGTTTCCTTCGTGCTGCTCGTAGACATAAAGAAACAATAAAAAATGAAGATAGAACGTCTAGATAAAAACAAACACGATAGAAATAATTTTAACTGTGGTGAACCCGCACTAAACAACTACTTGAAGGCAGTATCGGGACAACATGATAAAAAGGACTTATCAAGAACATTCGTCCTTACAAGTAGTCAAAATGGATCTCAAATAAAGGGATACTATTCCCTAGCACTATGCACGGTAGAGCTAGACGAACTACCAGAGAAAATATCGAAAAAGTACCCTTCTACACTACATTGCGCACTTATTGGTCGCCTAGCTATAAGTAAGTCATTTCAACGCCAAGGGTTTGGTGAAATATTGCTTATAGATGCAATTCGAAAAGCTATAGAGTCGTCAAAATCTATTCCTACCCCGATGATTATCGTCGATGCGAAGAACGACATAGCCAAAAAACTGTATATGAACGTAGGGTTTGAGGAGTTTCCTCAGACAAAGAGCAAACTGTTCATGTCTATGGCTGTTGCAATGGAAATGATAAAAAGAGTAGATGCGATGTAACATCTCATTTACTGAATGCGGCTAACGTTCCCTCTGAATGAAAACTCAGAGGGAACGCTTTCACCCATTACAACACGTCAATCGCATTCAATTCTTTGAAAGCCTGTTCCAAGCGGGTAGTCATAGAAACCTGACCGGCACGCAACCATACCCGTGGATCGTAGAATTTTTTATTAGGTTTATCCGCGCCTTCTGGATTGCCTAACTGGCCTTGCAGATAGCCTTCGTTCTTTTTGTAATAGTTGAGAATACCTTCCCAAGTCGCCCACTGGGTGTCAGTATCGATATTCATTTTCACAACGCCGTAGCTGACCGCTTCTTTGATCTCTTCCTCGGTAGAACCGGAACCGCCGTGGAAAACAAAATCCAGGCTGTTATGTGGCAGATTGAATTTCTCAGAAACATAGTCTTGAGAGTTACGCAAAATTTTTGGCGTCAATTTAACGTTACCCGGCTTATAAACACCGTGAACGTTACCGAAAGAAGCCGCAATAGTGAAACGTGGGCTGATAGCGTTCAGTTTCTCATAAGCATAAGCAACATCTTCCGGTTGAGTGTACAGAGCAGAGCTATCCATATGGCTGTTATCAACGCCATCTTCTTCCCCACCCGTACAACCCAACTCGATTTCCAGCGTCATATCGATTTTTGCCATACGAGCCAGATATTGGCCGCAAATCTCAATATTCTCTTCCAGAGATTCTTCTGACAGATCGATCATGTGAGAAGAGAATAAGGGCTTACCCGTCGCTGCGTAATGCTTTTCACCTGCATCTAACAGGCCATCAATCCACGGCAGCAATTTACGCGCACAGTGGTCAGTATGCAGGATCACAGGAACACCATAATATTCAGCCATCTGATGAACATGGTGAGCACCAGAAATTGAACCCAGAATAGCCGTTTGTTGACCTTCAGCTTTCAAACCTTTACCGGCCATAAAAGCAGCACCGCCGTTAGAGAACTGAATGATAACGGGAGAACGAACTTTGGCAGCAGCTTCCAACACGGCATTGATTGAATCAGTACCTACACAGTTGACCGCCGGTAAAGCAAAGTTGTTTTCTTTGGCTATAGCGAACACTTTTTGAACATCATCACCAGTGATGACACCCGGTTTTACGAAATCAAAAATTTTAGACATGTTACGTGGGTCCTGTTTAGAGCGGGCAGCCAGCCAATCGGCCACTACCCGTCATGACTTAATTACTGTTTTGCACGTTCTTCCAACATCACAACCGCAGGCAGTTTTTTCCCTTCCACGAACTCAAGGAAAGCACCACCACCCGTAGAGATATAAGAAATTTTGTCAGCAATACCGAACAAGTCGATCGCTGCCAGCGTATCGCCGCCACCGGCGATAGAGAAAGCATCACTATCCGCAATGGCACGCGCGACAATTTCAGTTCCTTGACGGAAATTAGGGAATTCAAATACACCAACCGGGCCATTCCATAGAATCGTTTTGGCGTTTTTCAGAATATCCGCCAGCCGTTGAGCAGATTCATCACCCAGATCGAGGATCTGCTCATCATCTTTAATATCGCGGGTAGATTTCAAGGTTGCTTCGGCTGTTTCAGAGAATTCTGTTGCCACACGAACATCGGTTGGCACCGGAATATCACAGCTTATCAGCAATTTCTTCGCTTCCGGGAGCAAGTCGTCTTCATAGAGAGAACGACCGACATTGTGGCCTTCCGCGGCAACAAAGGTATTTGCGATACCACCACCGACAATCAGTTGGTCAGCAATTTTAGACAGCGTATCCAGAACGGTCAGCTTGGTTGAAACCTTAGAACCCCCAACGATAGCCACCATTGGACGGGCTGGATTATCTAACGCTTTACCTAATGCCTCCAACTCTGCGGACAGCAAAGGACCGGCACAGGCCACAGGAGCAAATTTAGCCACTCCGTGAGTCGAAGCCTGTGCACGATGAGCAGTACCAAATGCATCCATGACATAAATATCACACAGGGAAGCGTATTTTTTAGCCAAGGTTTCGTCGTCTTTCTTCTCACCTTTATTAAAGCGAACATTCTCCAGCACAACCAGTTCACCATCCGCGACATCCACGCCTTCCAGATACTCTTTTTCCAGTCGAACGGGGGAAGATAATTTCTCTTCTAGATAGTCTACTACTGGTTTCAGCGAGAATTCTTCATGGTATTCGCCTTCAGTAGGGCGGCCAAGGTGAGAAGTGATCATGACTTTGGCACCCTGTTTTAATGCTGCCTCAATGGTCGGTAAGGAAGCACGGATACGCGCATCAGAGGTGACTTTGCCATCTTTTACCGGAACGTTCAGGTCAGCGCGGATCAAAACACGCTTACCCGCCAGATCTAAATCGGTCATCTTAATTACAGACATGGTGAATCCTCTCATTGATTCTCTAAATTATTTAATCTTGCGCCGTGTGCGGATCTATTATGGACCGTCGATCAACAACAGATCATTTGAAACCCATAGCAGCCATTGCTAACGTTGTATCCAACATTCGGTTAGCAAATCCCCACTCATTATCACACCAGACTAATGTCTTAATCAGATGTTGCCCACTGACTCGCGTTTGTGTGCCATCAACAATCGCGCTGTGGGGATCGTGGTTAAAATCCGTTGAGACTAACGGCAATTCGGTATAATCAACTATACCACGAAATGAAGTAGCTGCTGATTTTTGCATTAATTCGTTGATTTTCTTAACAGTTACTGAAGATTTTACCGTAACACTCAAATCGATAGCTGTAACGTTAATCGTTGGTACACGCACGGAGATAGCTTCAAAACGGTCACAGAACTTTGGAAAAATCCGGGTTATCCCTGCGGCCAGCTTAGTATCCACCGGAATGATAGACTGACTAGCAGCCCGAGTACGCCGTAAATCTTTGTGATAAGCATCAATCACCGGTTGATCATTCATTGAGGCATGAATGGTTGTCACTGTACCCGATTCAATCTCAAATTCATCATCCAATAATTTAATGATGGGAATAATGCAATTAGTGGTACAGGAAGCATTGGACACAATGCAATCCTCTGCTGTCAGTAAGTGCTGATTCACACCATAAACTACAGTCGCATCTAAATCATTACCCCCCGGATGAGCAAACAGCACTTTTTTGGCGCCACTGGCAAGATGTGCCTCGCCATCAGCTCTGCTGCCATAAATCCCACTGCAATCAAGAACAATATCAATCCCCAGTTCTTGCCAAGGCAACATCGATATATCAGGTTGATGAAACAAGCGAATATTATCATCACCAACCTGCAACACATCATTATTCAGACGCACATCCCAAGCAAAACGGCCGTGACTAGAATCATATTTCAGCAAGTGAGCAATTCCTTCGGCATCTGCCAGCTCATTAACAGCAATAACCGCAATTTCAGCTTGGCGCCCAGACTCATAAAGAGCACGTAAAATACTACGCCCTATTCTGCCGAAACCGTTTATTGCTACCTTAATTGTCATGTTACTCCCTGAATATAGTTATTACCACGCAACCGCTTAGAATAACTGACTCAATCACTCATGTACTGATTGTTTATCACAAAATTATTAAAACCAAGCACAAAAAACCGCTTCATATAACAAAATGAAACGATTCAGCTATAAATAATGAGGTTACGGGAAAAGGAAATTGATAGCAATAATAATCGAATAGTAATAGCAAAAAGTGATCAGACTACGAAGTGAAAATATCGAACTTTAAGCAAACAGAAAGAAACAATCCCACAGTTATTTACTCACAATTGCGACATTGATCATCAATATCACTTGTTGAAATATTGACATCTAATCTCAATAAGTGGAAACTGGTTGTCGTTTTTTGATGTATTTAAGGAATAAGGAAGTAAATCGTGTCAACCGAGAAAACTACAGCGTTTGAGGTATTCACTGAGATCACATTGGCGGTATTTCGGCTCAACGCCTTACTGCTCTCTAAAGGAGATCAGCTCGTTGCCCCATTGGGAATCACGAGTGCAAGATGGCAAGTACTTGGTGCGATTGCGCACGCACCACATCCACTTACCGCGCCTCAGATTGCCGCCGCAATGGGTATCACACGCCAAGGAGTGCAAAAGCAATTGAATCTCGGGCTGAGTTCAGGGATGGTGAAAACCATCACTAACCCTCGGCATGAACGCTCACCACACTATCAATTGACCGAGCTTGGTTGGCGTACTTTTGATGCGGCGATATCGCTGGAAGCTGAATGGGTCGGATCACTGGTGCAATCCTCTGATCCTAACGAGCTAAAAGTGACATTAAACACATTGATAAACCTAGAGACGAAGCTGGAAGAGTCACCAGTGCCAAATAGCGCTACATAAAATAGCACTACATAACATGACATAGCGCTACGGATTCGTTCGTTAATAACGACAAAGAACTACCAAACAGTTAAACGAAATACAACGTGGAAACAGCATCTCTACGTTGACATATTGTTGCCGTCAAAAGCCGCGTAAATCACGCGACTCGCCTCGGCAGGATAGCAATACAACATATACCCTATGGATTTCAAGATGCATCGCGACGGCAAAGGAGTGAATCCCCGGGAGCATAGATAACTATGTGACCGGGGTGAGCGAGTGCAGCCAACAAAGAGGCAACTTGAAAGATGACGGGTATAAACATAAACACATAATTTTCAGGAGATAAAAATGGTCAAGCTAGAAGAAATGGACACCCACGTAACCCTGCGGGAACAGTTATTTTCGAACACCGATGGCTCCATCGTGCTGGTGAACATATTTCATGTTGATCCCTCAATGGCTGACACCCTAATAGAAACCTGGAAGGAAGATGCAGAATATTTCCGGTCTAAGGTAGGACTGATTTCCGCACAATTACATCGCGGAATCGCTGGCAGTGGCACATTCATGAACTACGCCATTTGGGAGAATCTGGAGCGTTTCCGCGCCGCGTTCACGGACCCTGAATTCAAGGAGAAACTCGCCAAATATCCTGATGGGATTGTCGGTTCGCCTCACGTATTCCAAAAAGTAGCCGTCCCTGGAATTTGCGTGGCATAAGCCGAGGAAAACCGTCACAAATCCATCTTCAATAACGGCATCGTACAGAAAAAGAGCGCACCCGCTCAACATTTACCTCAGGTGCGCTCATTCATGAATTTACTCATTATTTCAGCAGAGCTTTAGCCTTAGCGACTACATTCTCTACAGTGAAACCAAACGTTTTAAACAGCTGATCAGCAGGTGCTGATTCACCAAATGTATTCATACCAACGATAGCGCCATTCATACCGACATATTTAAACCAGTAATCAGCGATACCCGCTTCGATTGCAACACGTGCAGAAACCGCAGCAGGCAGAACCGCTTCTCGGTATGCAGCATCTTGCTTATCAAAAGCGTCAGTAGACGGCATGGAGACTACGCGCACCTGACGACCTTCCTCAATCAATTGATTGTAAGCCTCCACCGCCAATTCAATTTCTGAACCCGTTGCGATCAAAATCAGTTCTGGCTGTCCCTGACAATCTTTCAAGATGTAAGCCCCTTTCTCGATATTAGCCAACTGTTCAGCAGTACGTTCTTGCTGTGCCAGATTCTGACGAGAGAAAATAAGTGCTGATGGGCCTGCTTTACGATCGATAGCATATTTCCACGCCACCGCAGATTCAACCTGGTCACATGGGCGCCATGTGCTCAAATTTGGTGTCACACGCAAACTGGCAAGCTGTTCTACTGGCTGGTGAGTCGGACCATCTTCACCCAAACCAATTGAATCATGGGTATAAACAAAGATGCTGCGAATTTTCATCAATGCCGCCATACGCACTGCGTTACGGGCATATTCAACGAACATCAAGAAGGTTGCACCATAAGGCACAAAACCACCATGCAGAGCGATACCGTTCATAATGGCTGACATGCCAAATTCACGAACGCCATAATGGATGTAGTTACCTGCCAGATCTTCGTTCAACGGCTTAGAACCTGACCACATCGTGAGGTTACTTGGCGCCAAATCAGCAGATCCCCCCATAAATTCAGGCAACACCTTACCAAAAGCTTCCAAGGCATTCTGAGATGCTTTACGGCTGGCAATATTGGCCGGATTTTTTTGCAACTGTTCGATAAATGCTTTTGATTCAGCTTCCCAGTTTGCCGGTAATTCGCCACCGGTACGACGTTTGAATTCAGCAGCTAATTCAGGATACGCTTTTTCATAGGCAGAGAATTTTTCATTCCAAGCGGCTTGTTTCGCATTGCCAGCTTCTTTTGCATCCCACTCAGAATAGATTTCCGCTGGAACTTCAAATGCCGGATAATTCCAACCTAGCGCTTCACGAGTCGCAGCAATTTCCGCATCACCCAATGGCGCGCCATGAGAATCATGGGTCCCCGCTTTGGTTGGCGCACCAAAACCGATAATCGTTCTGCACATTAGCAGAGAAGGTTTATCAGTAACTTTACGTGCTTCTTCGATAGCAGCTTTAACTGAATCTGCATTATGACCATCAACACCGCGAATCACATGCCAACCATAAGCCTCAAAACGGCTTGCCGTATCATCTGTAAACCAGCCTTCAACATGACCATCAATGGAAATGCCGTTGTCATCATAGAAAGCAACCAACTTGCCTAGCTTTAACGTTCCTGCCAGAGAGCAAACCTCATGAGAAATGCCCTCCATCATGCAGCCATCACCCATAAAGACATAAGTATTATGGTCAACGATCTCATGACCAGGACGGTTAAATTGCGCGGCCAGAGTGCGTTCAGCAATCGCAAAACCTACTGCGTTGGCAATCCCCTGCCCTAAAGGACCTGTCGTAGTTTCTACGCCTGAAGTATAGCCATACTCAGGATGGCCTGGGGTTTTAGAGTGTAACTGACGGAAATTTTTCAGATCATCAACTGAAACATCATAACCGGTGAGATGCAACAGGCTATAAATCAGCATAGAACCATGACCGTTAGACAATACAAAACGATCACGATCGACCCAATGTGGATCAGTTGGGTTATGATTCAAATAATCACGCCATAAAACTTCAGCGATATCAGCCATTCCCATAGGCGCACCAGGGTGCCCTGATTTTGCTTTCTGCACAGCATCCATGCTCAGGAAGCGAATAGCATTAGCAAGGGTTTTACGAGTGGTCATTTTCTACTCCAAGTGGGATAAAAACGTTTAGGGGAATAATTTTCTCAGCACAGCGCACAAACCGCAATCTTTAAAGCCAAATATCAGGAAACTATCTTAATTTCATCTGAACGACAATTCTTTGATTTACCTTACTGTTCTACAATGAATTTCAGCATCATCAAAGTAATAAACAAACTCACTGTGCATATAAAGGGGTAAATTAATTAAACACAGCTATTAGTTGCAAATCAAGAGATAAAATAACCAATTAATAGAGACGACACATTCTTGATTTATGGCAATTTTCAGCGACTAAATTGATTGTTTATATTGTTCACAATTATAGGGCAATGTTCTCTTAATAATTTAATTTATCAAGAATGAATACGTAAAAAAAACACCAATCAAAAATCAATATTATTTTAATATCAATAAACAAATAAACAAATAAACAAATAAACAATTCAAAATAAAATAATACTTATGGTTATATTTTCTTATATAATAACATTTTTACCAAAAATAATAAGCAATTTAATTAACAGATATAGATAAAATAAAAAAATATTATTTTTTTGCGAATTAATTATTGCAATCCATTATACAATCAGGTTATTTTAAATAGAACACATAAAATAGACATACAGATGATTACTTAATTAACAACTAGGGCACTTTCATGTCAAATATCAAAAACAAACCAAATAATATCACTCCGCAATTAATTTACATGTGGGAAAAAAGTAATGAGCCGTGGGGCGCTAAAGATCGCCAATCAAAATTTATATACGCAAATCCTGCTTTTTACCAACTGCTCAATTTGCCTGAAGATTTCGATATTACAGGGCTTGCAACGGACGAATTACCTTCACCTATTGCAGAATATACAGAAGAACATTGTCGTCAGGATCAAAAAGTGATGCAAACCATGAAAACAGTCACTTCACTTGAGACTCACCTTTTTGGGGAAAATAAAGTCAAGCAAACCTATCTCTGTCATAAATACCCACTTTGTGATGAAAATGGGAACTGCATCGGCATCACGTTTCACATGTCCAAAGTCCAAAACTTTTCTACTGCTTACTATCATGAAAAATCATCTCCAGCGGCTTTGGAATTTACACCGCCTAACGACATACTAACCCAAACTGAATGGGAAGTTCTTTTTCTGGCCCTTCGCTCACCGGATGAAGAGAGTATCAGCGAAGAATTAATGATAAGCACAGAAGATACCATTAATCATATTCAGTCAATTTATCAAAAATTTAATCTACCGCTGCATATAAAATTAGAAGATTTCTGCAAAGAAAATAAGTTTGACCTATATATTCCAGAAAGATTCGTCACTATTGGCAGCCAAGAGTTGTAAGTTTCTATTAATTCAAATCTAAAACCCAGATATTTTTCTAATAATGATAGGAATTATGTTGTGATCTATAACAAATTAACCGTATCGCCTCAAATTATTAATCTAATGGAAACCAGTCATGAACCCTGGGGTATAAAAGATCAAAACTCCCGTTTTGTTTATGAAAACAAGGCAATGGCTATGTTGCGCGATCTTCCCCGTGGTTTTAATGTAGAAGGACGTCTAGACAATGATCTACCTTGGGAAGGAGCCGCTTTTGCAGAACAATTTCAGATCCATGACAGAGCAGTAATGCAAGCAGAACAAAGAATCTGTTCATTAGAAACCCATTTATATGGTAAAGAAAAACTACTTTCTTCCTATTCCTTTGAAAAATTTCCCTTTTATAATGGGGATAATCAATGTGTCGGCGTTATTTTTCATGCCTGGAAAGCCGAAGCCTTTTCTCTGACACGCTTTTTTCATGGTAAACTGCCAGCTTCTATCATGTTCCAGCCACCTTCTGAGCTATTTACTCAACGGGAATGGGATGTCATTTTTCTATTTCTACAGAGATATACCAGTAAACAAATCGGTCGAATACTGAATATCTCTTACCGCACGGTAGAAACGCATATGTTACGGATATACAAGAAAATTGGTATTAACTCTGGTCAACAGTTGGATGAATACTGCCGCCTTAATGATTTTGATCTCTATGTTCCTGAGAGATTTTTAAAACCGGGAAGTAAAATGTTTATATAATGTGGTAAATAAAACAGATGAAAACAGCAAATAACATATCAGCACAAATAATAAACACCATAAAAAATAGCCATGACCCTTGGGGAATTAAAGATAAAAGCACTTGCTTTATTTATGAAAATAAAGCAATGGCTATGCTACAAGATATCCCACTTAATTTAAACGTCGAAGGGCGTTTTGATTGTGAATTACCTTGGGCAGGAGCAATCTTTGAAGAGCAATTTCAACGACATGACAGAACTGTCATGCGTTTGGAAAAAAGTATATGCTCATTAGAGACACATAGGTTTGGCAAAGAAAAACATCTTTCTTCCTATTTTTTCGAGAAATTCCCATTTTATAATGAAGATAATGAATGTATTGGCATTATTTTTCATGGACGGAAAGCAGAAGCGCTTGCTTTAAAAGAATTTTTTAATGGGAAGCTACCGCCTTCCATTATGTTTTGTTCTCCCTCAGAACAATTTTCCCAACAAGAATGGGAAATTATTTTTCTATTTCTGGCAAAACACAGCAAAAGGGAAATCAGTGAGAGACTCAATATTCCTTATCAATCGGTAAAAAACCAGATAGAAAAAACATATCAAAAACTAAAAATTAACTCTGATTCTCAATTTGAGGAGTACTGCCGTATGAATAATTTTAACCTTTATATACCAGAGAGATTTTTATTCCCTTATTCATAAAAATCATCTTTATATTCAAGTTATTATAAGGCGACAATATTATATACCCGTCATCTTTCAAGCTGCCTCTTTGTTGGCTGCACTCACTCACCCCGGTCACATCGTTATCTATGCTCCCGGGGATTCGCTCCCTTGCCGTCGCGATGCAACTTGAAATCCATAGGGTATAAAAGCCAACTATAAATATATAAGAAATTTGATTATTACCACGACTCAACCAGATGATATATGGAATAGAATTTCGGGTCGTGGCTTACAAAAAAATAAGCAATTTCACTGCATTTATTATGTGAATACAAAATCATTAATAAATTGTATGAAAAACAGAGTGAAAATATTCGTCGGAAATTATTAGTTATTTAAGTTATTAAACTAATAATATTTTTCAAATAAAATAATAATACTCTTTACATCCAGAAAAAACACCTTCAATATATAGGTCATATTTTGCTATAAAACAATCGATACCATTATTCAGTATTATCTCCGATAGCCAATTCAATTAATCTTCATTGATAATCTGCACCTAATTACTACCAAACAGCAAGACATTGATAATTTATCTATTATCAATGTTTTTCTCACAATTAAAATCTGGAGATTATTTATGGATATTCAAGACTGGCATCCGGCAGATATTATTGCAGCACTGAGAAAACAAGGAACAAATCTTTCAGCCGTTTCCCGAAAAGCCGGATTAGCATCATCAACATTGAGTAATGCATTACATCGCCCGTGGCCGAAGGGAGAAGCATTAATTGCCACTGAATTGGGTTTACATCCATCGGATATTTGGCCATCACGCTATAAACCTGGCAAAGAAAATAAATTCCTAATAAGGATTGCAGAAACAAGCGCTATAGAAAGCTGGTAGCGTCTCTATGCCTTATTTCAATGCAATTTCATCATTGTCTATTATCGAGAGATTACTGAATGATATATACCCAATGGATTTCAAGATGCATCGCGGCGGCAAGGGAGCGAATCCCCGGGAGCATAGATAACGATGTGACCGGGGTGAGTGAGTGCAGCCAACAAAGAGGCAACTTGAAGGATGACGGGTATAAGTACAAATGAAAAAGCCCCGGGCAACTACCCAGGGCTTCGGAATCTTTGGCGGTGCGGACGGGACTTGAACCCGCGACCCCCGGCGTGACAGGCCGGTATTCTAACCGACTGAACTACCGCACCGCGCAGTGTTCTGGTTGAGAACGAGGTGAATATTACGAATCCAAGATCATTCCGTCAATATTTTTTATAACAAAGTGACGCGCCTGATCAACTTTTCACCCAAAAAGGTAATTTATCTGCAATTTTATATTAACTTTGTCCAGAATTCATACGCCATAAACAGCTCCCGCCTTTCTTCTCCACTAAATCCAACCTGGATTCATGTGCCGCAAGCTCTTCATCCGTTGCATAAATAACTTTTAATGCCGTTTGAGACCGGGTAATACGCTGTATTTCAGAAACATTCGCACCACCAGCAACCTCCCCTTCCATTGAAAAGGCAAGAGAAGTCTGCCCGCCTGTCATTATCAAATAGACATCAGACAATATCTCAGCATCGAGTAACGCCCCATGTAAGGTTCGTTTAGAATTGTCTATATCATAACGATCACATAACGCATTAAGGTTATTTCTTTTCCCCGGAAATAACCCTCTTGCAAGTTGTAAGCTATCAGTAATCTTGCAGAAATCCGCAGTTGGCGGAATATCACGATTCAGCTTGCCAAACTCATAATCGATAAAGCCGATATCGAAGGGAGCATTATGGATAATCAATTCAGCGCCGCGAATAAATTCAATAAACTCATCTACAATGTCAGCAAACAGCGGCTTATCCTGCAAAAATTCATCACTGATCCCATGCACTTCAAATGCTTCAGGATCGACCAATCTATCCGGCCGAATGTAGACATGAAAATGGCGACCCGTTAAACGACGGTTAACAAGCTCCACGGCCCCAATTTCAATAATTTCGTGTCCTTCATAGTGAACACCTAATTTATTCATACCAGTCGTTTCGGTATCAAGGACAACTTGTCGTGTAATTACAGTGCTCATAATGCCTTTTTGTGTCAGACTTAGGGTTTTGAATTGAATAAGAAGAGTCTACCAGATATGAGCAAACAGGTAGAAATTTTCACCGATGGATCTTGTCTCGGCAATCCGGGGCCAGGGGGCTACGGTGTATTATTACGTTATCAACAACACGAAAAAACCCTTAGTGAAGGTTTTTATCATACAACAAACAACAGAATGGAGCTCATGGCAGCAATTATTGGCCTGGAAACGCTGACTCGCCCTTGCAAAATTGTCTTAACCACCGACAGCCAATATGTGCGTCAAGGCATTACACAATGGATCCATAACTGGAAAAAACGCGGCTGGCGTAAAGCAGATAAATCTCCTGTCAGCAATGTCGATTTATGGCAGCGTCTCGATCAAGCCATTAGCCACCATGACATTGATTGGCAATGGGTCAAAGGCCACGCCGGACATGATGAAAATGAGCGTTGTGATGAACTGGCCCGTGCCGCAGCAAACTCACCAACAGAAACTGACACGGGATATCTCGAAAATAGAGATTAATTACGCTTTCGGTAACATTTTGTTACGCCAACGGCATTGCCCAATTTAGGTTTTAATCGCGTCACTTTTCTCTGACTTAGTGTTAATGGCAGTGTGCGCTTGCGGGCAATAATCAGACTGACACAGCCTAATACAGACAAGTGCCGATTAGAAAAACCTGTTTCATTTCGCCAGGGCAATACTTGAAAGCTGTCACGATACACCACTTCATAATTAAGCAAGCTCAACCAATCAAGTTGGCGCATCATGGAAAACATCCGGCTGCAATAGGGTTGATGACGCCATAATCCCGGAACTAATTTCCCCAAACCAAGCAGACTCAATGAATTAAAACCACTGATAATAAGCCAACCATCATCAATCATCACCCGGTCAACTTCCCGTAAAAGACGATGGGGATCAGCGCTGTAAGCCAGCATATGACTCAGTAAGCAAGCATCAACAGACTTTTCTTCAAACGGCAGATGGTAAGGATCGCTAATCACCTGCATATTCTTGCCTTCCTTACCTACATTAATCTGATTAAAAATCGGACAGACATGACTGTCAATTTCAGCACTCAAATTACCGACTTTCAACAGATGGAAACCAAATATTTTCGGCCACCAGGGTTGTAATTGGTGCTCCAAAGCGGCACGGTAATACTCCCCCCAAGGTAAATCAGCCCAAGAAGCCGGGGGATTTATATTCTGTATTGTATGTGCAGATTTCATAGCTATAACCCGCTGTTAATAAGAGGTATACAATGGAGCTTATCAGCATTCCGGCCCTTTCAGATAATTACATTTGGTTACTTTGTGATGAGAATAGACATGTTGTAATCGTTGATCCGGCAGAATCACAACCTGTTCTTGATACCTTGGAATCTCGCGGCTGGATACCCGATGCAATTTTACTTACCCATCATCATCACGATCATGTTGGTGGCGTCCCTGGAATTATTGATCAATTCCCTGAGCTACTAGTATACGGCCCAGCAGAAACCCAGAGCAAAGGTGCCACCATGATAGTATGTGGCGGTGATAGCATCAATTTCGGTCATTTTTCTTTCCAGATCATCGATGTTCCAGGCCATACTCTGGGGCACATTGCTTTTTATCAAGCGCCTTATCTCTTTTGTGGGGATACCTTGTTCTCTGGTGGCTGTGGACGTCTCTTTGAAGGCACCGCTGAGCAGATGTATACATCTATCGGAAAAATAGCTGAGCTGCCCGATGATACACTGATCTGTTGCGCCCATGAATATACCGTTTCTAATATGAAATTTGCTTATACTGTTTTACCCAATCAGACTATTAGCGAATATCAGCAAAAAGTAATCAGAATGAGGGAAAATAATCAACCAACAACACCAACCACATTACAAACTGAGAAAAAAATCAATATTTTCTTAAAATGTGATGATATTGATTTACAAAGAAATATTGGAATTACACCCAACACTCAACCGCTTTCCGCCGTTTTCCGTCAACTAAGAAGACAAAAAGATCAATTTTGATTTGGAGAGTTGCTATATCAAACCAAGATAAGTATTATTGGTCGTCTTTTAAGCGACCATAAAAATTAATTATGAAGACAAAAGCGATTCTGTTCGCATCTGTCTTGCTGGTTGGCTGTCAATCAGGGCCTGATTGGTCGACGACAGCCGGACAACGGGCACAGAATTCGTCTTCAGCGAGTCTAAAGACAGGCAAGATAGCAACTGATGATACCAATCAGCGTGCTGCCTACTGGGGAGAGGATGATTCTGGCGCTCAGCGTGAGCTGTGGGGATACATCCGTGATGAGTTGAAGATGAAGATCCCTGATAACTACAGGGTACGTGAACAACGAAATTATTACCTGAAAAACAAGAGCTATCTCCACGATGTAACTTTACGGGCTGAACCGTATATGTACTGGATAGTCAGGCAGATCAAGCAGCGCGATATGCCGATGGAACTGATACTGGTACCCATAGTGGAGAGTGCTTTTAACCCGCATGCTACCTCACACGCTAAGGCCGCTGGTCTGTGGCAGATTATCCCGGATACGGGTCGCAATTACGGTCTTACTCAGGATAAATGGTACGACGCACGTCGGGATGTTGCCGCATCAACAACTGCCGCCCTGAATCTGTTACAACGCCTGAATAAAATGTTCAATGGTGACTGGTTATTGACTATTGCTGCATATAACAGCGGCGAAGGCCGTGTTATGCGCGCAATAAAAGAAAACCAAGTAAAAGGCAAGCCAACGGATTTCTGGTCATTATCACTACCACGGGAGACCTCGCTCTATGTACCTAAAGTTCTGGCACTCAGTGATGTCATCCGTAACAGTGATAAATATGGCATTACGCTGCCAAAATCCAATAATCAGCGGGCGCTTGATCAGGTTGATGTCGGTCAACAAATCACGCTGTCTCAAGCCGCAGAACTGGCGGGCATGTCCCTGACATCAATTAAAGCCTACAACCCTGGGTATAAGCGAGGAGTGACATCGCCGAACGGTCCACATTACATCATGCTGCCAAAGGCAAAAGTTGATCAGTTTAAAAACTCGCTGGCAAATAAAACAGTTCTGAGCAATATTCGTCAAGAAGTTGCTAAAAACAACCGCCGACTGAGTAAACAAAGCCAATATAAAGTTCGTTCAGGTGATACATTATCTGCTATTGCAAAGCGGTTTAATGTTTCCACCCGTGAATTGCAACGCATGAATAATCTGAGAACCGCCAGATTGTTAAAAATTGGACAAATATTAAGGGTAAATAATGACAATGCTATTATTTACCGTGTACGCCAAGGCGACTCAATTGCCAGTATTGCTAAACGCCATGGTATCAACATTAAGGATTTAATGAACTGGAACGATGGTATAAAAACAACAGATATCAAGCCAGGAATTGAACTAACGCTTTATATCAATGAATATTATGATGAAGCATAAAACTTTTCCTGCAACTATTTGTTGTTAAATAAATATAATAGACGGCCCTCTCTTAGGGCCATTTCCCCTATTAAGTAAAATAAAACGAATCGATGAAAATCACATAACCAATTGATAAATATAATATTAAACCATTAAAATCGGATTAATTATCAATATCGCCATGATGTTAAACATGCTATTTAAGCAATAGCATTTAAATAATATATACCCTATGGATTTCAAGATGCATCGCGACGGCAAGGGAGCGAATCCCCGGGAGCATAGATAACTATGTGACCGGGGTGAGAGAGCGCAGCCAACAAAGAGGCAACTTGAAAGATAACGGGTATACAATATAATCACGATAAAATATTAATTACAGGACTTAATGAGAGTTATAAAAATATCATTGGTAAACTATCACATTTAATAACAAATAATAAAAGCAATAAAACATCATCAAGTAATTTATAAAACTTTCATATTAACAATCGATTAAAAAAACATGACTCTATTATCGCTATTTATATTTTCATTATTTTTCATATATAAGCCATCAAATTCTTGTAATATTCAAAAAGTCAGCTAGGATAGTTAGTGACCAATATTAATTACTTTGCCGAATAGTTACTTAGGATTTTAATCAATAAACTTGTTGATATAATTATCCAAATTCTAATAAAACGAAAAAAAAAGATTAATACACTATAAGAAAACAATATAAGAATAAGCACCAAATGTAATATCGGCAATATACATTCCCGAGATACAAAAAATAAACAAAAGTTCTGTTACCACAACTAAGGACTATCATTATGACAACATCATCAACAACGCGAGCGCCAGTGAAACTACCACCAATGCCATCGGAAAGCGAAGCCTCAAAAACATATAAATCAGCAGACATGGCTCGCTCCTATCTAGAAGGAGATAACCTCATTTTTACTGACAACGACGGCTTTAATCGAGCCCTCCGGGAGGGTTTTTTCCTTCTGAAAGCACCACCATATATGGATTTTGAATATGGTGATCGATTTGCATACCACTTCTTTGAACCCGCCACAGAAGGTGACCTTCGACCCTATACGGGATTCAAATCATATACTTTTTCCAACGAATACGAAGGTTATTTCAACAGAGAACATGATCAATGGGAACAGTTCCGCCTTGAACGGGAACATTGGCACCTCATGCCATCAGAGGTCGCGACACTAGGTCATCATATGGCACACGTCGGTATATGTGTACTACGTTCCGTGTTAACTTATATTGGCATTCCTCGTCGTGACTGGGAACTCATTACTAATGGTATTTCAGAAGGGCTAAGAAACCAGATGTTATCGTTTAACCACTTCCGATCAGAGAAAGCCACCCGAGGCTCTAAATTTCATCGGGATTCAGGATGGGTGACAGTTTTAAGATCAACTGAACGTGGCCTTCTTGCCTATATAAATGATGAGCTTTTAGCTATTGATCCTGTTCCAGGATACCTAATAATTAACTTTGGTAGTTCGATCGAAGTGCTGACAGAAAATTTAACCCCGAATGTTCGAGCCAATATACATGGCGTTGCTCGCACAGAAAGAAATAGGCAACACGACAGAATGTCGTATGTCATGTTTTTAGTTAGCGATCTGGCTGGTAATGTCTACAAATATGGTCCCAGCGGCCCCATCAAAGTTCAATCCGTTAAAGAGTTTGTTATCCAGGAAGCGAGTCGAACATACGATGATGATAATGACACTTTGTAGATATTCTTACTGCCTATCTCAATAGGGCTATTTTATTTGCCCT
>NZ_JAJAFZ010000052.1:0-37052 GCF_025384895.1 Photorhabdus kayaii | reverse complement strand
GTTGTCTTCATTGTTGATTTGAAAATGAGGATTAATAATTATATTTTCAGAATGATGCTTACCTGCTATATTTCGCTATCCTGTATAGTAGCAAATACATGTCATTAGGTGTATAGGAATTACTATAGGGAAAACAGCTAAAAATCGGAAAATTTCTTATCTTCTAACGCATTTTATTTAAGTGAATTACTTATCCATTTATCTTAGAGAGTAAGAAGGAATTATGGTATAAATACAATCTATATTTATATCGCCAACATTTTTATAATAAATTAATTGATCATCTTATAATTGTTGTTTAATCTCTATTTAATTAATTTCAGTTAAGTCTAAATGATTTAGTTCATTATTGAAATAATAACGTAAGAAAGTATGAAAGATAAACCTGAATGGTGGAGATATGGATATACGTAATCTCAAAGCTTTTATCGTGTTAGCTGAAACACTTAATTATCATAAGGCTTCTCAAATACTACATATTTCTCAACCTGCACTGACTAAGAAAGTTAATGCACTGGAAGCGGAATTTGGGGCTCTTTTGTTTTCCAGAGGACCAGGTGGTACTCGGTTGACTGATTTTGGACAAAAAACCTTTGAAAATGCTCAGAAATTACTGGGTCATTTTGAGCAATTTCAGATTCAGGTTAATCATGATTTGCAAGATGATGCGCCACATTACCTTTATGTTAGCTCTTGTTTTCCTATTTATGATTCTGGAAAAATGGAAGAGCGGATTTTTCTAGGTAGGAAGGAAAAAGCCGTGCTTGTGCTAATTACTGGTTTGACATTTGAGCAGCAAATGAATCTATTAAACTCTGGTTTATTACATATCGCCATTGTTCCTCTACCATTAACTTCATCACTTATGCCTAGAAAGATTTTTACTGAAAAACTCGTTTACCTTTTTAAAAAAGGCAGTGATTGGTTACGGCATTTTACAGCATTAAGCGCTGAAATGGCATCGTTGTATCAGCTTATTGACATGGATGAGAATGATATACCAATTGATTTTACTGATGGCATTAACGCATTTTCTATTTATGATAATAGTATGAATTTAATGTTAAAAACGAATGATATTATGGTAATGATTGAGCTGATAATTAAACGCAATGGTTTTTCTTTAGTGCCGGAAAAAGTTATCCGCTCAATTCCATCACAATATTTGGATTTATTAGAAGTGTTAAAAACCGATATGGAGATTGATTTTGGTATCTTATGGAGTCCAGTTATCGATTATGAATTGATAAATGAAACGGAGTTATTATCTTCTCTGATTGATAATGTATGAATGAGGGATCATAGTTTGGTATTTTTAATGTAAAATAAACTATTGCTAATTTAATGTTATTATATAGACGGGAGGAATAAGTCAGATATCATATTGGTTATTTAAATATTACTATTAATAGTAAGTATTTTATAGGTTATAATCAATAATATTTGATCAATTCTCCAATGATATAATTGATTTGAAAGAATTAGCAGTTATTAATAGGGATTATCTCGTGACTGCTCCCCGCCGTAAATTATTATGCGGGGATAAATCAGGTGAATATGAAATTGATGATGCCATGGGTAAATCCAAGATATAAGGATGTCAAAATGGTTTATTTTTACTGAGGTTTAATCCCCTTGAGGTGATAGACCAAGACCGTAAACGGGGTTACTCCTTTCGGCATCGGCAAGTTGCCATACACGACCTTAGCTAAAGCATAGGCATCAACTTCTGCCTCTTCACCCAACAATGGAAGCGCCTCACGCACTACGGCTGGTATATCATCGTCAGCGGTAAGTGTCAGTGTCGGAATAGTGCTTAAAGTGGCACCATCAACAATCTGCTCAGACAAAGCTAGCGAAACCGGTGCATCCTGATCCTTAATAGGGTGACCTTTCTTGACCACAAAGTACACCAAGCCATTGACTTTCTTCGCTGGCTTGCGTCCGGTAGTTTTCTTCGCAATCAGAGCTTCTCCCATCTTAACCTTGGCATTTACCTGTTTTTGTAATTGCTCCGCAAAGGTCAGGTAATATTTATCCATATCACTGCGTTTAAGCTGCATGCGATTGCGTAATCCATCAGTTAATCCGGCAGTCACTCGAACAGGATCCAGAGACAACCCACTTTCTGCATAACTGGTCAGTGTCTCTTTTAGCCCCGAGGCCATCGCTTGGCCCACTACATAGTCACGCTTACGGTTATCGTTATCGAGCGGTACACTCACGGACTTATTGGCTTTTACCGCTCGATCATTAGCTTGCACTAGTTGATCACGAGTAGAAACCAACGCCATCTCTAACTGCATTCGAGCAGTGTCAGTTTCTTTGAACTGTTTACGCACTGCCTCTAACTGCGTTTGTGCTTCTTTGAACTGACGCTGCGTAACCGTCAGCAAGGTCTGATTGTCACTTAACTGTTTTTGTAACTTATCTTTCTGTCTCTGCACTTCTACCCTGACTGATTGGTGGTCAGATAGCTGCTTACGGCTCTTTTCCAGTTCAGTCTGGGAAGACTTCAACTCGGCGATACTATCGGTCAGTTGTCTCTTAAGCTTACGATTCTCTGCACGCAATACTTTACGGGCTGCTGCTTCGCTACCACCGGACGAGGCCCCCATACCAACAAGAATTGATGTTCCAACCGCATGTTTTGATGCACTTCTGTTTGAAGATGACTCACCAGATTTGGACTGTTGCGCCATTAGGGTACTCAGACCATAATCAGAATTACTGGCGCTTTCCATCAAGCTATCCACCGAGAGCGTACCGCCGGGAGGTGTATAGTTTCCACTTTCTGCTGCACTTACAATATCAACCGTTCCCAAAAAACCAATTAATAACCAGGCACAGCGATGAAGATGCATTCGTATACAGCTCATTGTGCATCTACCTGATTAATTAATGCCAATGATAAGTCGTTTTTTATACGATAACACAAACTGGTAAGAGCATACTGATACTTAGGACGTACTAAGTCATTGATATCCTGACTGATCCCGTTAGCTACCGCCAAATATTGACTACCCGTACGGGCAATGCGATCAAACTCGGCTTTGTAGCGTGTGTATTTAGCGCCGTTGAACTGCTTCAATGCCTCTAACTCGCGAGTACATTGTGCCAATTTACCGGAATTGCTGTCAGTAGAGGGCTGCATAGTTCCGGCAAAACGACAATCACCGTTTCCAGATTCATGGGGTAATGAAGAATGAACCAATGTCTTAGCGGTTGACGATACTTTTATTTTACTTGATGTCGGAACTCTCTTTGGTGTGAGCTCTTGAGCACATCCTGTTAAAAGGAATGCGGCTGCTAATAGTAGGTAGAAATAACAACCATAAGATACAATATAGTGCCTTGTTATTTTCCGAACCTGCAACATCACACATATACGTTTAAGAACAAACACGTTATTCACCTTATTACTCCCCAGCATCATTAGCATCAAAACTAATTAAAAGCCATAATCACAATAACATCTCCCGAATAGGCACCTGCACCAACTTTACCCAATGATTGAAGTCTGGATGAAAAAGAAAATGAATAGAGATTATTTCCACTTACCGTTATTGGAACACCGTTCCAAGCATTTGAGCCATTGATATCCACATCGGAGTAAAGTGTTTTTTCAGGATTTAAATAAATAAACTTTTCACCCGTTGAGGATTTTGTATATAAAGTCAGGTTAGCTGGCAATGCGCACTGCACATTTCCTGTTATTGTTTTCTTATTCCCGTTGAGATTTTCTTGCCCTAAATTGCCATGATCAATTACAGATGGCAAATAAAGACTGCAAGATTGCTTGACTGATGGCACCTTGCCACAAACACTACCAGGCCACTGCTGTGCATCTGAACTATGTGGATTAGGTTGGTGTCGAATATAAAACAATCCTATACAATCTGCCTCAGGGGATCGCAAAAGGAACTCTGCTCGATATGGCAACGGAAATGCTTTTTTGTACTCCCTGGCTACCTCCTTCCTAGTCTTAAATTGAGAGATTCTAAGACAATGATTATCCAGTACACAGCTACCATACATCCCCGGGTATACAGGTTTATCACGATATTTCACATCTGGACCAACATAACAAAACACAGATTCGTAACATGGGTTTAGGTCGGTATCATTTTCCGTCCAGTCAACTACTTGTAGAACCACACGAGTGTCTGAATCGCTTTGGTACATATCAATAGGCGTAACGAAGGCTCCTGCATTTACCTCTATAAATGGAACACCAGCCAATGTCATGAAAAAAACAAGATAGAAAAAGCCCCTCATATTCCCTCCATTTCACTCATAGTCCAACATAAACGTCGAAATAGCCGAGAACTTACCAAATACTATTGAGTGATTTCTGATAGCAGAAGGTTCCCCTTGCACGTAGGCTTTAAAGTCCAGCGTGGCATTGCCATTATTTAAACTGTATTTTTTAACAGTCTTGTTTATCGAAATCGGTTCTCCAGCCAGAGACTCTATTCCAACCGCTGCCCCTGATGCTTGACTTCCCGGTTGAAAAGCCAAAAGCCCAGGAAGCTCATTATTTTCCTTACCTAGAAATTTTATATTCACCTCCCGAGCTCTTGTCACATCACAGTTTATGAGGTGAATTGAAAACGCTTTACTATGACTACGTTCATTTTGATAAAGGTGTTTTCCGAACACTGTATCGAAGTCCACGGTAATTGCATCATCTCCAGGCTGGATACCGCAAGCTTCTCTAAGTACATTCACTTTTATACGAACAATGGATTCAAATTTATCCTTCGCATTACACACTGAGCTTATCGAAAGCAAGAGCAACAACGCTTTAAGAACATGTAATCGGTTACGCCGACACAAGGACGGTATCAGTCCATCTCGATCTGGCTTTAGGATGGTGTTCATACATGCCTCCTTTACTGAGTTATCCCAATTTCAGCAAACATCTCAACCGGCTTTACTACTTTTCACGGTACAAGTGCCACCACTACAACCAAACACTAATTTTGGCCGACCACCGAAATCATTGATGAAAATCAGTACAGGACTGTTACCCATTGCTGACGCACTGCCACCCAACACAGCACTGCCTTTTGGTGGGATCATCATCGGATTAAAACCGGATACCGCTGCCCCGTTTAGGCTGGATGACGCTGATGCAATAGTCACGTAGTACGGCGTCGGATTGTTAACCACATAGTGATCCCCTTGTCGAGTCATCGTCAATTTCTCCTGATAAGGATTTTCGTGGTCTGTTCGGCCAACAGTAATAGCCTTTGGCCGATAAAACAGTTTGATACGTGTTTGCAGCGCAATCTGCAATGTGTTGGGTTTGTTGGACTTCGGCGGAATTTCCCGGAGGTTGAAATAGAACAGCGTCTCTTTATCCTGAGACAACATGTTGATGCCCTGAGTGACTTGCAACTTCACTTGGCTTTTGGCTCCTGGCTCTACTCTCTGAAGTGGCGGTAGCGCAGTCAGTGGATTGTTAATCTTGTTGCCATGCTCGTCCTCAATCCAAGCCTGCGCAAGATAGGGCAACTCTTTATTCTGGTTACTGATGCTAAGGCTCATTGATTTATCTTCCCCATTAAACACCGCGCGGGTGCGATCGAGGGCAATAGCTGCATTAGCCTGCTGAACAGCCAGAATACCTGCTAACATGACAGCAGAAGCTGCTATGTTTTTTTTCATCGTCATACTCATGCGGTTGTACTTATCTTTAGGCAACATTTCCACTGATTCACCCCACACTTTTATTAATCTTCTGGAAAGAACCACCAATCCCTTTAACACGCCGACAAGGTAACAACAGATTATTCATCAAGTTGGCGAGAAGAGATTTCGGTAATGTGATGAGACACTGTATGCGACCATCCCAATGCACACTCATGTTCTCGCCAGGATTAATGCCGGTTAACCACACACTTCCTTCATCATTCACGATGCCAGTTTGCATTTCACGTTCGTTCATCACGACAGCGCCGAATGGAGGGGCCGTACCGTCTGTCAACTTAATAATAGCCATCGCTTTCTCGCCGGCGATCATCCCAAACTTGCGATAACCAATAGCGCCTTCCGTTAGCGTGCCTTGTACCACCGAGCGAGTGGCATCCACGTTATCCGCCAGTTGGTTCACGTCCACATTAACGCTGCTGCGGTAGTAACTGTTGATATCACTCACCACCGCTTTACCAAAAACGTTGGTATGGGTCACACTGCCATAACCGCGTATTGGTACACCACCAATCCCATCAGCATCGATCATCATGCGTGTTCCCCCTATCATGTTGATACGGTGTAGCGCTGCCCCATCCACCGTCGCCGTTATTCCCCCCTGAAGTGACAGCCCCATAGCGCTATATTCACTTCCACGGAAATTGGCATTCGCTGTCAACTTAGCTATATCCCCCTCATGGGTGAAATAACCACTACCAATACTACGTCCGCCTTGACCGTTACCAACATTAATCCGATATGTATTGTTGTCATCGATACGGTCATAGTAACCCACAGTATTACTGCTATTACGGCTAAGCTGACCGTCATAGGTTATTGTGCTATTTTCACCCCACGGTACAGCCATACTCAGATACAAACCGTCATCATTAGTGTCGTTGTACTGAGTCCGATATGCCGTTAGGCTCAGGCTAATGTTTTTAAAACGTCCGATGTCGAAATAACGCGATAGTGACAGGTTATAAGTATCGTTGTTCGGACGGTCCCAGTAGGTCTGATGGCCGTAGTTCAGATAAACACTAAGCCCCATTTCCTTAAACTGTTTGTTAAACGTAATGGTATAGAACTCTTTACCTCTTCCATTATTGACACCGTAATAACGCGCCTCTAAATACTGCGACATGCTCATGAAGTTACGTTCTGAGAAACGGTAACCTGCAAATGTTATCTGGCTATCGTATTCATCAAAGCGTTTAGAATAGCTAACCCGATACGAGCCTCCTTGTTTGGTGTCATCATGCAGAAACTGAGCTCGCGACTGCGTCACATCAAATGACAATGCACCAAACGCGAGCAAGTCACGGCCGATACCGATAGCCAGAGCGTTATAGCCCTTGGCCAGCAAAGCTCCTCCGTACAGCGACCAACCGTTGTTCACCCCCCAAGAGAATTCTCCAGTTGCAAAGCCCGGCCCCTTACTGCGATGCTTAATGTCTGATGGTTTACCGGCGGCAATCTTGTAACGAACCATACCTGGACGTGTCAGATAGGGTACATTAGCGGTATTCACTTGGAGGGTCTGTACGCTGCCATCCTGCTCCTGTACCTTCACATCCAGCTTGCCATTCACCGCAGTATTCAGATCCTGAATACTGAAAGGACCTGCTGCCACCTGAGTTTCATAAATCACACGCCCTTGCTGACTGATGGTCACCTTGGCATTGGTTTTCGCCACCCCAGTCACTTCCGGCGCATAACCACGCAGGTTCGGTGGCAGCATGTTGTCGTCCGATATCAGACTGGCTCCGATGTAACGGAAACTGTCAAATATCCCAGAGTTGAGGTAGTCTTCCGCCAACGTCAGCTTGGCACGCAGAGCGGCTATTACACGGTAGGCGTAGTAGCGGCTCCACTCCCAGCTTTGCTGGGCGCTTCCCACCTGCCCCGTAGTATGGCTGTACTGCACCTGCCAATCGGCCCGCAGACGCCAAGCTCCCAAATTGGCCCCAACTGTTCCGTTACCGCTCAAAGATTGCGCTTGGTTGCCTGCACCTGACTGATTTGTCACTTGTGCATTGACGCTGTAGTCAAATAACATACCGGAGATCCCATTATCCCAACGTGACGGCGGATCCCAGTTTTCTACGGTATATTCTAAGTAAGCCTGCGGCATGCTGATGTATAGTGCCCCAGCGCCCAAGTCACCTCGAACTTCCATACCTTTCAGAGAAGCTATTTCTAGGCACTGGCCGTTATGCCACCAAGTAAGCTGACGGATTGCATCCGCTTTAAGTCCCAGTTGATCAACCATCTTCAGCGTCAGGCACGCTTCACTGCCTTTCGGATCATGATCAGGAGCAATGAACTGCACCGTCTGCTCGGGCAATTCGTTTTTATTCAAGCGTAATACCATCTGGTAGCTACCTTGCATAATGTAGCCAGCCTGGGAAAACTGACTTAAGTCAATACGCGCCCGATCCTTGACATCAAGAACATCCGTGTTGAATTCCACCCTATCGGCAGCCTTGACCACCTGAATGCCACAAAGAGCCAACAAGATACACAGTGCCACCGAGCTATCCCTCGCTCCACAAAGTAGCGATGGCATGGGTCCTTTCATCAGAAATAATCCAGTTTGAAACGTATCATGGTGTGGAGGGCCTCGGCGCGTAACACTTGGTGAGCTGTTATCAGACGCAAAGTATAATCCAGCCGCATTGAGCCTATTTGCAGATCCTCTACAGGCATTGGTTTGCCTGGCACAACTACCGCTCCTGTACTGTCCGATATCTGTAATCCCACACCACTCGCCTCACCATTCATGCTAAACAAGTCGTTACGAGCAGCCGCACCATCAAAAGTCACTCGAAAGTGTGACCTACTCAGGCGATTCAGTAATACGGGAGTCAACAGACAATTAATCAACTGTATACTTAAAAGCCGTACCGGCCCGTGACCACTGCGGATAATTTGTCCGACCAAAATAGATGATATGTCGATGGTCTGATCTTGATTGCCCAAAGCAATTGTACACGGTGTATCAATGATGGAGCCTTGCATGTTGACGCGGCCGTGCTCTTGGTTGATAGCCGTTGCCATAAATGACAATATCAGGCTGGTTAGCACTAACAACGTCAGCAGGGAAGGTAACATCTTAGAACAGGTTGGATGGCTAAGAAGAGTCATCTCGCTCCCCAAAATTCGGTTTACCGGCAAATTCATTTCCCTAATCTTGTAGGGACCCCTCTTTCCCGCTGTTTCCCCTGTCAGCCTGAAGGCTAGGCCACAGCGGGAAAGAGAAACAGATAGACTTTCCAACGCACAGAAAGGCTTCTTTCACCACCTTTATTGGTAAGCCAGAGTGAAGTTAGCCACAGCGGTGAAATCACCAGGAACGATAGTCGCAGAAGCACCGTCACCCTGTAAGAAAGCAGCGAAGTGCATGGTCGAATCGGAACCATCGGTGATGATTGTGGGTGAACTCTGTTGTCCTAGTTTGATAAGTTTGGCGTTATCGTTGGTGATACCAATAGCCGCACCAGAGGCCGAACCAACAATTGCCAGTAGGTCCTTATTCACAGAAGATGGTGTTCCAGAGAAAGTCGCCGTTACAATCTTCTTTTCCAAGCCGTTAGCATCACAGTCTAGTAAACGGATATTAAAAGGAACCGGCGTGGACTTACCACCTCCTGCCAGTGCTTTGTTGGAAATCTGCCCAAGCTTCACAGTCTGATCGTCATCACCGGGGTGGATAGAACAAGGCGCATCAATAATAGAACCTTCAAAAGTCACTTTTCCTTGGCCTTGGTTAGTATTTTTAGTACTGGCGGGTGGCTTGGTCTGTGCATTGACAGAACCTGCTGTTAGGGTTACACCCAATCCGAGAGCCATAACTAATGTATTCAATTTCATGTGAATTAATTCCTTAACTTAAGGATAAAACCATACAAAAGTAGCAGTGTGGAACTTCAGCTCCTACACCAGATATCCAATGCAAAAAGGGTCTTAAAATCTCATATCAACATTTTTTAAAACCAAACAAAATGCACCAAACTGTTTTGTTTAGTTATAAATACTAAAATAGGTAATATTTTGGAATTAATATCCAAAAAAGACATTAATTTAAACTTATAAACTTTCTAATTGATTGATATCTGATTAAGTTCAAACAAACCAACTGATTTTTTACAAAATAATATTGATAAAATATTAAAAGTAATAAAAAGATATTAAAAAAATCATATATTACAAATGGTTATATGTTTTTAGTCTGGAGGAGCATAAAAGTTGACCTAGGTGATAGTTTTGTGTAAAACTATTAACAGTTTGGTGCATTCTGTTTGGTTTTTTGTTGTAAAATAGTTTCTTAATTTTTAATAAAAATTCTACATCCTGATATTTTCTGTCAAAAAATCACTGTTAAATGATATATATGATTTTATATTTATATATCAAAAAACTTATTTCTTTCTTATGATAAATAAATGAAATTTTAGATCAGTAATTCCATAAAATCTCTATTAATTGATATAGTTCTTTAGATTAATATTCTCTATCAGTAACTATATGCCCAAATCTCACAGGAACTATTTTCATGAAGAAGCGTAAGTTCTTAACCAGATATGAAATTGATGCGATTTTAGAAAAAGCACGTCAGGGGCGTCATGCTGAGCGGGATTATTGCATGTTACTCATGTGTTTTATTCATGGGTTTAGAGTCAGTGAGCTATGTCATCTGACACTATCCGATCTTGATCTTAGCTCGGGAATTATTCACGTAAGGCGATTAAAAGGGGGACTATCAACAACACATCCATTGGTGCCTGAAGAACTTAATGCGTTAAATCAATGGATTAATATCCGTAAGAGCTGGAGAGAATCAGACACATCGTGGGTTTTTTTATCACAAAAATCAGGCGCGATTTCACGCTATCAGGTTTATAGTTTGTTAAAACGTTATGGCAGACAAGCATTAGTCGATATTTCACCACATCCACATATGTTAAGACATGCCTGCGGCTATGCTCTTGCTGATTTGGGAAGAGATACACGCCTTATTCAGGATTATCTCGGTCACCGCAATATATCTCATACTGTTATTTACACAGCAAGCAATGTAAAACGGTTCTTCAATATATGGGAAATTCCTTCAAAAGGACTCAGTTAGTACTTTCTTTCTATAAAATGTGTTGTGATATGAGAAATTATTTCTTTTACAACAAAAAAATGTCATCTAATGATAAGAAATCCTCATTAATGTTGCGCTAATGAGGATTTTTCATTAGGCAATGATAATTATGAATATCATAGGATACTGATTTTTTTATTTATTATAATTGCTTTTTAATTTATTTAGTTATCGAAAAATAAAGCGGATTATTTTTTTCCGCTTTATTTTTTTATTGAATGATAATTTGTAAAATCATTTATCCTTCAAACTCTTGCGTTATTTTTTCAAGTTGTTCCTGAATTTCCATCCATGCTAATTCAATTTCTTCCAGTTTTGATTTGGTCTGATTTTGTTTTTGCAGATGTTCAGTTAATTCGACTTTACGGCTGCTATCATAGATAGCGCTGTCTAAAAGTTGATTTTCTAGTACAACCAATTCGCCACCCAGTTTCTCCATCTGGTTTTCAAGATGAGTCAGCTGTTTACGCAATGGCTGCGTTTGGTTACGGAAGTCAGCTTGACGCCGTTTTTGATCTTTTCTTTCCTGAGCACTTTGGCTGGATGTCTCTTTTTCCTTATCGTTGTTTTCACGTATTTGCTGATTTTGTTGACGTTGTTGATCTATCAGCCATTGTTGATAATCTTCCAAATCGCCGTTGAATGATTCTACCCGGCCATCATGAACCAGATACAACTCATCTGTTGTTGAACGTAATAGATGTCGGTCGTGAGAAACCACAACTAATGCACCGTCAAAGTCGATCAAAGCTTCTGTCAGGGCCTGACGCATATCCAGGTCGAGGTGGTTTGTTGGTTCATCAAGTAACAGGAGGTTAGGGCGTTGCCAGACCATCAATGCCAAAACTAAACGTGCTTTTTCTCCCCCGGAAAAACGCCCACTTGGGTCAGTCACTTGATCGCCTTTGAAACCAAAGCCGCCCAGATAATCTCTAAGTTGCTGTTCTGTTTCTTGTGGCGCAATGCGGACTAAATGCTGTAATGGTGATTCATCAGCACGTAAATATTCCAGTTGATGTTGGGCGAAATACCCCAGTTTGATCCCTTTAGCTAATTCTACGGTTCCACTCTGAGATTGCAGTTCGCCAGCTAATAGTTTAATCAACGTGGATTTACCCGCGCCATTACGACCAAGCAGGCCAATGCGGGAGCCGGGAACCAGATTCAGTTTGATGGAATTTAAAACGGTCCGTTCGCCGTAGCCTGCGCTGACTTTTTCCATTTTCAGGAGTGGGTTTGGCAGACTTTCTGGTTTACGGAAACTGAAATGAAATGGGTTATCAACATGGGCAGGAGCGATTAATTCCATCCGTTCTAACATCTTGATACGGCTCTGAGCTTGTTTGGCTTTGCTGGCCTTGGCACGGAAACGGTCAATATAACTTTGCAGATGGGCAACTTTCTCTTGCTGACTTTTATAAAGGGCTTGTTGTTGCGCCAGTTTGGTAGCGCGCTGGCGCTCAAAAGAGGAGTAGTTGCCGCTGTACTCAAACAGAGATTGTTGTTCTATATGGAGGATCTTATCGGCAATCGGGTCGAGAAAATCCCGATCATGGGAGATAAGGATTAATGTTCCGGGGTAGCTTTTCAGCCATTTTTCCAACCAGATAACCGCATCCAGATCAAGATGGTTAGTGGGTTCATCAAGTAACAGCAAATCAGAACGGCAGAGTAGTGCCTGAGCCAGATTGAGGCGCATGCGCCATCCACCGGAAAATGCACGTACAGGTTGATCAAGTTGCTCTTGAGAGAAACCTAAACCGTGCAGTAGACTTGATGCTCTTGAACGGATCGTCCAGGCTTGAATCGTGTCTAATTGACCATGCAGATGAGCAATCAGATTACCGTCATTTTTTTCATTGGCTATCCGCAGTTGTTGTTCCAGTTGACGGAATTCACGATCACCATCAATGACATATTCCAGAGCGGGTGTTTCCAGTGCCGGCGTTTCTTGATTCACCCAGGAAAGTGCCCAGTTACTGGGAAAAGTGAATGTGCCTGTTTCAGCCTGAAGCTCATTTTTTAATAGTGCAAGTAGGGTAGATTTACCACAGCCATTTTTCCCTACCAGACCAACTTTCTGCCCGGGATTGATAGTGGCGCTGGCATTGTCCAGCAGAACACGAGTTCCGCGACGAATTTGTAATAAAGAGAAAACAATCATAAGTATCGTTTGTATAGAATATGTTAAATTAGTAATAACAGATAGTAAGTGTCTTATTTTATAACTTTCGTATGCATGGTAACGGAAAATACGTGTCCTGACACGTTCTTGAGGAGGGAACGATGTTACAGCCGCCTAAAGTCCTGCTGCTGTATGCCCATCCTGAGCCACAGGATTCAGTAGCAAATCGTGTTTTGTTACAACCTGTGCAAGGTTTAGAGCATGTTACGGTTCACGACTTATATGGAGCCTATCCAGATTTTTTTATTGATGTTCATCATGAGCAACAGCTACTTCGAGAGCATCAGGTGATTGTCTTTCAACACCCACTGTATACCTACAGTTGTCCAGCTTTATTAAAGGAGTGGATGGATCGTGTGCTGACTCGGGGGTTTGCCAGTGGTATTACCGGGTTGGCATTACAGGGAAAATATTGGCGTTCAGTGATTACTACTGGGGAGCCGGAAGGCACTTTCCAGGCTGATGGGTATAATCTCTATTCAATGGAAGAGATCCTTCGTCCTTTTGAACTCACTGCGGCGATGTGCCGTATGCATTGGTTATCACCCATTATTATTTATTGGGCACGCCGTCGAAAACCTGAACTTCTTGCCATCCATGCTAATGCTTATCGTGAGTGGCTCAAATCGCCATTATCATTAGGAGGGCTATAAGTTATGGAGCATTCAGCGCAATTGAGCGCCGGTGTATTGTTTTTATTTGCTGCCGTTGTAGCAGTGCCAATCGCACAGAAATGCAAGATTGGGGCAGTATTAGGTTATTTGTTGGCAGGGATTGTCTTGGGTCCGTGGGGGTTGAGTTTTATCAGGGATGTTGATGATATTCTTCATTTCTCGGAGTTAGGGATTGTTTTCCTGATGTTCATCATCGGCCTTGAACTTAACCCCGCTAAACTCTGGCAACTCAGACGATCTATTTTTGGTGTTGGTGCAGCTCAGGTTATTTTCACGGCGAGTGTGCTGGCTGTGTTGTTATATCTGACCGATTTTTCATGGCAAGCGGCGGTTATTGGTGGTATCGGTATGGCGATGTCCTCAACGGCAATGGCCCTGCAACTCATGAAAGAGAAGGGCATGAACCGCAATGAAGGCGGGCAGCTTGGTTTCTCGGTTTTGCTATTTCAAGATATGGCGGTGATCCCGGCTTTGGCATTGATTCCGTTGTTGGCAGGTGGAACAGCCTCCGGTGACTGGTATCGAATAGCGTTAAAAATTGCTGCTTTTGCTGGCATGTTGCTCGGTGGCCGTTATCTGTTACGTCCGCTGTTCCGTTTGGTCGTCAGAGCTGGAGTACGTGAGTTATTTACTGCGGCGGCGTTACTGGTGGTACTCAGCTCAGCGCTATTTATGGAAGCGCTCGGTTTTTCTATGGCACTCGGAACCTTTATCGCCGGAGTATTACTGGCAGATAGTGAATACCGCCATGAACTGGAAATCTCCATAGAACCGTTCAAAGGATTGCTGTTGGGGTTGTTTTTTATTTCGGTCGGTATGTCTCTGAATCTAGGGGTATTACTGATACATCTGTCCGAAGTACTACTTGGTGTGCTGGCTTTGGTGATGGTGAAAGGCATTGTTCTGTATCTTATCGCAATGAGTGCTGGCTTACGGGGGGCATCCTGCTTGCAATTTTCCGGCGTACTCAGCCAAGGGGGAGAATTCGCCTTTGTTCTGTTTTCTGCTGCACTGAGCCAGAATGTGCTCAATAGTGGGCAGATGGCTTTGTTGCTGGTCGTGGTGACGATATCGATGATGACAACGCCGCTGGTCATGCAATTGATAGATGCTATTCTGGCACGCCGTTATAATGCCAAAGATGAGACAGATGAACAGCCCTTTGTAGAAGATGATGATCCGCAGGTGATTTTAGTGGGTTTTGGCCGGTTCGGACAGGTAATCGGTCGTCTTCTAATGGTGAATAAAATCCGTATAACGGTGTTAGAACGCGATGTCAGTGCTGTGAGTACTATGCGGCGTTATGGCTATAAAGTTTATTATGGTGATGCGGCTGAATTGGAGCTGCTACGTTCGGCAGGCGCGGAGAAAGCCAAAGCGATAGTCATCACCTGTAATGAGCCGGAAGATACCATGATGATCGTTCATTTATGCCAGAAACATTTCCCTAATCTGCATATTATGGCGCGAGCCAGAGGACGCCTGGAAGCGCATGAACTGCTACAAAATGGAATAGAAAATTTCACCCGTGAAACTTTCTCCAGTGCCCTGGAACTGGGGCGTAAAGCCTTAGTCGAATTGGGAATGCATCCGCATAAAGCTAATCGAGCAAAACAACATTTCCAGCGGTTAGATATGCGGATGCTAAGAGAACTTATGCCGCAGCTACAGGGTGATGTGGCTCACATATCTCGTATAAAAGAGGCGCGACGGGAACTGGAAGAGCTATTCGAACGGGAAATGCTGAATGAACGTCGCCAACCAGATGGTTGGAATGAGCATGAATACATGAATAATAGCGGAGCAAATCATGTCAATAAGCCGTAAGAGATTTATTGCCGGTGCTGTCTGCCCAGAATGTCACTCTCAGGACACGCTGGCAATGTGGCAAGAAGATCAGGTGGATGTGGTGGAATGTGTCCATTGTGGTCACCAACAACGCCAGACTGATGAGAAAGTGACCCCTCATGTTAGAAAGCAAGAGCAGGTTATTGGTATTTTTACCCCACAATAATTATGTGAATATTAGCGCGAGTGAGTACAGAGACTGAAAATTCCGCTACAATCGGTAAAATTTTTAGACCCACGGGTAGGAGATGTCATGAAAGTAGTAAAAGATTTGGTAGTTAGCTTGGCTTATCAAGTAAGAACAGAAGATGGTGTTTTAGTTGATGAGTCACCGGCGAGTGCGCCGTTGGACTATCTGCATGGCCGTGGTTCATTGATCAGCGGTTTGGAAAAGGCGCTAGAAGGCCGTGAGGCGGGTGAGAGTTTTGATGTCAGCGTACAGGCTGATGATGCCTATGGTCAGTATGATGACAATCTGGTTCAGCGTGTGCCAAAAGATGTCTTTGTTGGTGTTGATGAACTGGAAGTTGGCATGCGTTTCCTGGCTGATACCGATATGGGGCCAGTACCCGTAGAAATTACAGCAGTTGAAGATGAGCATGTTGTGGTTGATGGTAACCATATGCTGGCTGGTCAGAATCTAAAATTCAATGTTGAAGTTATTGCCATCCGTGAAGCGACTGAAGAAGAACTGGCTCATGGTCATGTTCATGGTGCTCATGGTCACGAACATGGTGAAGGGTGCTGCGGTGGTCACGGTGATGACGACGGTCATCATCACCATAATGAAGGGAATGGGTGCTGCGGTGGCGGGAGTTGCCACTGATAAATTAAAGCAGGTTGTCAAGCTTTAATATTCAAAAAAGTGGGGCAAGCTTGGGATAGTTGGTTTCTCTTACTTGCCCTGTGTATAGTTTTACTTAGTCAAAATCAGTAATGAGGTGGTGGTGTTTCTTCAGACTGTGAAGCGACCATTGAGGGTTGAGTGGCTTTCAATCGTTCTGTCATCAACCGCAAATGCTCCCTTAATTTAGCTATCTCCATTTGTTGTTCAGTAACCACCTCGTTCAACTCTTCGATAGTGATTTCCTGAAAGGCAACTCGGCTTTCCAAATGTTCAAGCCGTTGCTCAAATTCTGACAGATCCATGATTTTCTCCCGTTTCAGGTCCTGTATTACCCGTGTTAGATGCCTCATATTAATTAAGAGTAGCCTACTATGCCCAGAATATTCTGTGAAATGCGGTTGTTATGAAACCTCTTGTCATTCATGTTGTCCTAATAAGCTTGGGGGCACTAAAAAATGGCAAATATTGTATTGTGCTCCTGTAGACGGTTATAGTGACTTGGTTGCATAACTTTTGCTGACGGTAAAATCCCCCAAAGCTATTGGAGAAACAGATGAAATCATTGTTTAAAATTACCCTGCTTGCTACCACATTAGCGATGGCTTTCAGTGCCCCTCAGGTGCTGGCGGCTAAAGCAGATAGTCAGAGTAGCACAGAATTGAACAGCGCATTTAAAACAGAAGATCAGCAAAATGCTTATGCTCTGGGCGCATCTTTAGGGCGTTATATGCAAAACACCCTGAAAGAACAGAAATCTCTGGGTATCCCATTGGATAAAGATCAATTGTTATCGGGTGTGCAGGATGCTTTTAATAACAAGAGCAAACTGACTGACAGCGAAATTGAAAATACGCTGCGTGCATTTGAAGGTAAAGTGAAATCTGCCGCTGAAGCTAAGATGGAAAAAGAAGCCAGAGAGAATGAAGCTAAAGGCGTTAAATATCGTGAAGAATTTGCTAAGGAAAAGGGGGTCATTAAGAGTAAAACCGGCCTTTTATATAAAATAGAGAAGGAAGGCAGCGGTAAGAAGCCTGTGGCAAGCGACACGGTAGTTGTGAACTATCGGGGGACATTGATTGACGGTAAAGAGTTCGATAGTTCCTATAAACGTAATGAACCCCTTTCTATTCGCCTGGATAGCGTTATCCCAGGTTGGACAGAAGGTTTACAGAATGTGAAAAAAGGTGGAAAAATTAAATTGGTTATTCCACCAGAGCTGGCCTATGGTAAAGCGGATCTGCCCGGTATTCCTGCAAATTCGACACTAGTATTTGATATTGAGTTGCTGGATGTTAAAGCGGAGACCAAAGCTAAGTAAGCTATACCCCATGGATTTTAAGATGCATCGCGAGTGCAGCCAACAAAGAGGCAACTTGAAAGATAACGGGTATATTCGCTAAATATCTTTGATGAATATGGATAAAACCGTTGGTAGAGATTCTGTCAACGGTTTTTTGTTACTGAAAGCTGTGATAGAGACCAAATGTCTGAGTAGCAATGGCTTGACGATGATGTCATGTGGTTTTAACGTCAATATTTCATGTGAATGCAAAGATCTTTGATTAGGATCTCTGTTAAGCTGCAATAATTGAGTTTTCACAAGAAATTTTTATAGGTTTATCACGTTGTGTTTTTAGCAAGACGTTGTCTGCGATTGAAGGATGGTGTATTTAATGTCTAACCCGTTATTATCTGGTGATATCAGTGATGTCGATTTACTGGAAAACCAACCGTTTACTGAAACGGACCACGAAATTTTAAAGTCTTATGAAGCCGCAGTTGATGGCTTGGCTATGCTAATTGGTGGGCATTGTGAGATTGTCCTTCATTCATTGGAAGATCTGAAATGTTCAGCTGTCAGAATAGCCAACGGAGAACATACCGGTCGTAAAATAGGTTCACCTATTACTGATCTTGCGCTGCGTATGTTACATGACATTACAGACGAAGACTGTAGTGCATCCAAAGCCTATTTTACCCGAGCGAAAAGCGGTTCATTGATGAAGTCAGTCACGATTGCGATCCGCAACCGGAATCGCCGAGTGATCGGCCTCTTGTGCATCAATATGAATCTTGATGTCCCTTTCTCTGAAATTATTCAGACATTTATTCCAGAGGAAACACATGATGTCGCACCAAATGTAAATTTTGCCTCATCCGTGGATGATTTGGTTGCGCAAACGCTGGAGTATACTATCGAAGAAGTTAATATTGATCGCAGTGTATCCAATAATGCCAAGAACAGACAGGTGGTTCTGAATCTCTATGAGAAAGGTATTTTTGATATTAAAGATGCAATCAATCAGGTTGCTGAGCGTTTAAATATTTCTAAGCATACTGTTTATCTCTATATTCGTCAGTTTAAAAATGGTGAATGTTTAGGGCCTGAGCGGTAATGTCTTCGCTGTCTTATTGTCTGCTGGTTACGGGGCCTGCATATGGCACCCAACAAGCCAGCAGTGCTTACCAATTCGCGCAAGCTTTGATTTTGATGGGGCATAAACTTAATACTGTATTTTTTTATCGGGAAGGGGTTTATAACGGCAATCAGTTGACTGCACCAGCCAGTGATGAGTTTAACTTGGTTAGCGCATGGCAGATGATGGCAACGGAGCACCGGTTTAGCATGCACATTTGTATTGCCGCTGCCCTTCGCCGTGGTATTCTTGATGTTCAGCAGGCAAGTGAGTTGAATTTACCGGTAGCAAACTTGGCTGAAGGGTTTGAATTAAGCGGATTGGGAACACTGGCTGAAGCTATGTTAACTTGTGACCGTGTGGTGCAATTCTGAGAGGCAAAAATGAAAAAAATTGCTTTTGTCTTCACTAAAGCACCTCATGGTGATGCAGGGGGTAGAGAAGGTCTAGATGCATTACTGGCAACTTCGGCATTAACAGAAAAGATAGGTGTATTTTTTATTTCTGACGGTGTGTTTCAACTATTACCAGGTCAGCAGCCTGACAGAATTCTCTCCAGAAACTATATCGCTACTTTTAAGGTGTTGCCTTTGTACGATATTGAGGAATGTTATTTGTGCCAGGAAGACCTTGTTATGCGTGGATTAAGCTCAGTCAATCATTTTGTTCTGGATGCGAAACTGATACCCGCAGAAACGATCCGTGAGAAACTGGTTGACTATGATGTTGTGCTGACATTCTGAGCTATTGGAAGGACAATGAGATGCTATATACTGTTGGCCGATCGCCATATCAATGTGATTTTAATGTGATATCCAAGCTGCTTGCCAGTGGTGATGACATCTTATTTATTCAGGATGGTGTACTGGCAGGTATTGAGGGTAATTGCTATCTGCCGGCGTTGATTAGTCGTGGTGCTACATTGTATGCGCTAAAAGAAGATATTGAGGCGCGGGGATTGGGCGATCAGGTTTCAGACAAAGTGCAAGTGATCGACTATACTGACTTTGTTAACCTGACGGTAAAACACCATCAACAATTCGCCTGGTAGTTGAGAAAAAGCTGTATATTTCTTGACACCTTGGCGAGTCAGCCATAAAATTCCGCGTCCTCGTGTTTTGCCGTTAGGCAGACAAGAGATTTAATCCGTGTTTACGAAGCAAAAAAACCAGGAGTTTTTTTAATAATGGCAACTATTAACCAGCTGGTGCGCAAACCCCGTAGCATGAAGGTTGCAAAAAGCAACGTTCCTGCTCTGGAAGCTTGCCCGCAGAAGCGCGGCGTATGTACTCGCGTATATACCACCACCCCTAAAAAACCAAACTCTGCACTGCGTAAAGTATGTCGTGTGCGTTTGACTAACGGTTACGAAGTTTCTTCTTACATCGGTGGTGAAGGCCACAACTTGCAGGAACACTCCGTAATTCTGATCCGTGGCGGTCGTGTTAAAGACTTGCCAGGTGTGCGTTACCATACTGTTCGCGGTGCACTGGACTGTTCCGGTGTTAAAGACCGTAAACAAGGTCGCTCTAAGTACGGTGTGAAGAAGCCAAAAGCTTAATGGTACTCCGTTAAGTAAGGCCAAACATTATTTACCTTAATGTCAAAATAAACTCATAGAGTTTTGGACAACCCTGAATTCGAAACGGAGTATTTCCATGCCACGTCGTCGTGTAATTGGTCAGCGTAAAATTCTGCCAGATCCAAAGTTTGGATCTGAATTACTGGCCAAATTCGTCAATATCCTGATGGTAGATGGTAAAAAATCTACTGCGGAAGCAATTGTATATAGTGCGCTTGAGACCCTGGCTCAGCGCTCTGGTAAAGAGCACCTGGAAGCGTTTGAACTTGCATTGGATAATGTGCGTCCAACCGTGGAAGTTAAGTCCCGCCGTGTTGGTGGTTCTACTTATCAGGTTCCAGTTGAAGTTCGTCCGGTTCGTCGCAATGCGTTAGCAATGCGTTGGATCGTTGAAGCTGCTCGTAAACGCGGTGATAAATCTATGGCCCTGCGCCTGGCGAACGAATTATCTGATGCAGCCGAGAATAAAGGCACTGCTGTTAAGAAACGTGAAGACGTTCACCGTATGGCAGAAGCTAACAAGGCGTTCGCACACTACCGTTGGTAATCTCATCGTAGTGATGATGCCCTGGGTGGCTGTTCTGCCACCCAGATTTACATTGAACGTCCTAGGAATAGAGGAATCAAATGGCTCGTACAACACCCATTGCACGCTACCGTAACATCGGTATCAGTGCACACATCGACGCCGGTAAGACCACCACTACCGAACGTATTCTGTTCTACACTGGTGTAAACCATAAGATCGGTGAAGTTCATGATGGCGCTGCTACTATGGACTGGATGGAACAGGAGCAGGAGCGTGGTATTACCATCACCTCCGCAGCAACAACTGCTTTCTGGTCAGGTATGGCTAAGCAGTTTGATGCGCACCGTATCAACATCATTGACACTCCAGGGCACGTTGACTTCACCATCGAAGTAGAACGTTCCATGCGTGTTCTTGACGGTGCCGTAATGGTTTATTGTGCGGTTGGTGGTGTTCAGCCACAGTCCGAAACCGTATGGCGTCAGGCAAATAAATATAGAGTTCCACGTATTGCGTTCGTTAACAAAATGGACCGTATGGGAGCGAATTTCTTACGCGTTGTTGAGCAGCTCAAAACTCGCTTGGCGGCAAACCCAGTACCTCTGCAATTAGCCATTGGTGCAGAAGATGCGTTCACCGGTGTTGTTGACTTGGTGAAAATGAAAGCCATCAACTGGAACGATGAAGATCAGGGAACCACCTTCACTTACGAAGATATCCCAGCTGATATGCAGGATCTGGCGGAAGAATGGCGTAGCAATTTGATTGAAGCCGCTGCGGAAGCATCAGAAGAGCTGATGGAAAAATACCTTGGCGGTGAAGAACTGACTGAAGAAGAGATCAAAGCTGGTCTGCGTCATCGTGTTCTGACTAACGAAATCATCCTGGTTACCTGTGGTTCTGCATTTAAGAACAAAGGTGTTCAGGCAATGCTGGATGCAGTTATTGAGTACCTACCAGCACCAACGGATGTTGAATCCATTAAAGGTATTCTGCCAGACGGTAAAGATACGTCGGCAGAACGTCATTCTGACGACAACGAACCATTTTCGGCACTGGCGTTTAAAATCGCTACTGACCCGTTCGTTGGTAACTTGACCTTCTTCCGTGTCTACTCTGGTGTGGTTAATTCCGGTGATACCGTTCTTAACCCAGTGAAAGACAGAAAAGAGCGTTTTGGCCGTATCGTTCAGATGCATGCTAATAAACGTGAAGAAATTAAAGAAGTTCGTGCAGGTGACATCGCCGCTGCGATTGGCCTGAAAGATGTGACTACCGGTGATACGCTGTGTGATATCAACGCACCAATTATCCTGGAGCGTATGGAATTCCCAGAGCCAGTCATTTCTGTTGCTATTGAGCCAAAAACTAAAGCTGACCAGGAAAAAATGGGTATCGCTTTAGGTCGTCTGGCTCAAGAAGACCCATCATTCCGCGTGTCTACCGATGAAGAATCTGGTCAGACTATTATCGCCGGTATGGGTGAGCTTCACTTGGATGTTCTGGTTGACCGTATGCGTCGTGAGTTCAAAGTTGAAGCGAACGTCGGTAAACCTCAGGTTGCTTACCGTGAAACCATCCGTTCTACTGTTGAGCAAGAAGGTAAATTTGTTCGTCAGTCTGGTGGTCGTGGTCAGTTTGGTCACGTATGGCTGCGTATTGAACCAATGGAACCCGGTGGCGTAGGCTATGAATTCGCCAATGAAATCGTTGGTGGTGTTGTTCCTAAAGAATATATCCCGGCAGTAGATAAGGGTATTCAGGAACAAATGAAAAATGGTGTTCTGGCCGGTTACCCGATTGTTGACGTTAAAGTGGCACTGTTCGATGGCTCTTACCACGAAGTGGACTCTTCTGAAATGGCGTTCAAAATCGCAGGTTCTATGGGCTTCAAAGAAGGCTTTATGAAGGCGAAACCAGCTCTGCTGGAACCCATCATGAAAGTTGAAGTTGAAACACCAGAAGATTACATGGGTGACGTTATCGGTGACCTAAACCGCCGCCGTGGTATGATTGACGGTATGGAAGATATGACTACCGGTAAAATCGTACGTGCTCAGGTACCATTATCTGAAATGTTTGGTTATGCTACTGACCTGCGTTCTCAGACCCAAGGTCGTGCTTCTTACTCTATGGAGTTCCTGAAGTACAATGAAGCGCCGAGCAACGTCGCTCAGGCTATTATCGAATCTCGTAAAGCTAAATAAGTTTTTCGGGTTTAATATCTAGATTCAGCGCCCTCTCCAATATGATGAGGGTGCGATATTAAGGAATAGAGTCGTGTCTAAAGAAAAATTTGAACGTACAAAACCGCACGTTAACGTTGGTACTATCGGTCACGTTGACCACGGTAAAACTACCCTGACTGCTGCTATCACTACTGTATTGGCTAAAACCTACGGTGGTAACGCTCGTGCATTCGATCAAATTGATAATGCACCAGAAGAAAAAGCGCGTGGTATCACCATCTCTACTTCTCACGTAGAATACGATACCCCAAGCCGCCACTATGCGCACGTTGACTGCCCAGGCCACGCCGACTATGTGAAAAACATGATCACCGGTGCGGCTCAGATGGACGGCGCAATCTTGGTAGTTGCCGCGACTGACGGTCCGATGCCACAGACGCGTGAGCACATTCTGTTAGGCCGTCAGGTAGGCGTTCCTTACATCATCGTGTTCCTGAACAAATGTGACATGGTAGACGACGAAGAGCTGCTGGAACTGGTTGAGATGGAAGTGCGTGAGCTGCTGTCTCAGTATGATTTCCCTGGTGATGACACGCCAGTTATCCGTGGTTCCGCGCTGAAAGCACTGGAAGGTGATGCAGAGTGGGAAGCAAAAATCATCGAACTAGCAGAAGCCCTGGACAGCTACATCCCAGAACCAGAGCGTGCAATCGACCAGCCATTCCTGCTGCCAATCGAAGACGTGTTCTCTATCTCTGGCCGTGGTACGGTTGTCACCGGTCGTGTAGAGCGCGGTATCGTTAAAGTGGGCGAAGAAGTTGAAATCGTGGGTATCAAAGATACCACTAAAACCACTTGTACTGGTGTAGAAATGTTCCGCAAACTGCTGGACGAAGGTCGTGCGGGTGAGAACGTCGGTGTTCTGCTGCGTGGTACAAAACGTGACGAAATCGAACGTGGTCAGGTACTGGCAAAACCAGGTTCAATCAAGCCACACACCACTTTCGAATCAGAAGTTTATATTCTGAGCAAAGACGAAGGTGGCCGTCATACGCCATTCTTCAAAGGCTACCGTCCACAGTTCTACTTCCGTACAACTGACGTGACCGGAACTATTGAGCTGCCAGAAGGCGTGGAAATGGTGATGCCAGGTGATAACATTCAGATGGTAGTTACCCTGATTGCCCCAATCGCAATGGACCAGGGTCTGCGCTTTGCTATCCGTGAAGGCGGCCGTACAGTAGGTGCTGGTGTTGTTGCTAAAGTTATCGCTTAATTTTTTGATGTGATTACACAAAAAGGGCATCAACCGATGCCCTTTTTGTACGTTGTCTTAATAAGAACCTATCTCATCAATAGTTGTTTTTAATTATTGGTGAGATAGGCTCTGATGCAACGAATTGGCTATATCGCTCTCAGATATACAATGTCATACTGAATTATGGCGCCAAGTCAGATACAATCACTCAAATTTTTTGGTTCGGTCTGATTTGTTTTGCTCTTGCGAGGCAAGCTGGCTATCTATTTAAATCATAGTTACAGGTTGGTTTATGAGTACGAATAGCGATGCTCAAGAAAGCAGGCGTAGTCTTGAAGTAATGAAATGGCTATTAGTGGCAGCCTTATTAACGGTTGCTATCGTTGGAAACTACCTTTATCGGGAGTATAGCCTTCCTCTACGCGCGATGGCGGTTGTTGTTATTGTTGCTCTTGCGGGAGCGGCTGCGCTCTGGACTGCAAAGGGTAAAACCACACTGGCTTTCGCTCGCGAAGCCCGCATTGAAATGCGCAAAGTCATTTGGCCAACTCGCCAGGAAGCGCTGCACACGACTTTGATTGTTGCGGCGGTGACTGCATTGATGTCTTTGATCCTCTGGGGTCTTGACGGTATCCTGGTGCGTTTAGTTTCACTTATTACAGGCCTGAGGTTCTAAGATGTCAGATTCCCCAAAAAAACGTTGGTATGTTATACAGGCATTTTCCGGGTTTGAAGGTCGTGTTGCACAATCTTTACGTGAACATATCAAACTACATGATATGGAAGATTCTTTTGGCGAAGTGATGGTGCCAACAGAGGAAGTTGTTGAGATTCGTAGCGGTCAGCGTCGCAAAAGTGAACGCAAATTCTTCCCTGGGTATGTGCTGGTACAAATGATCATGAACGATGCAACATGGCATCTTGTTCGCAGCGTACCACGCGTCATGGGTTTTATCGGTGGTACATCTGACCGTCCGGCACCAATCAGTGATAAAGAAGTTGATGCGATTATGAATCGCCTTCAGCAGGTTGGTGATAAACCACGGCCAAAAACATTGTTCGAACCAGGCGAAATGGTTCGTGTCAGCGATGGTCCATTCGCAGACTTCAATGGTGTTGTGGAAGAAGTCGATTACGAGAAGAGCCGCCTGAAAGTTTCAGTTTCTATCTTTGGTCGTGCGACACCGGTTGAGCTGGATTTCAGCCAGGTAGAGAAGGCGTAATTTTCGAGCGTATCTTTTGCTGGCTTGCAATAGGTGAGAAATTAACATACAATTCCGCGCCTTTTGTTTTTTAGTAGTCTGGCCTGGATAAGGCGGGGCTGAAATGACAGGGGAGCCTTTTAAATTAAAGGCGATACCACCCACATAGAGGAAAATTATCAATGGCTAAGAAAGTACAGGCCTATGTCAAGTTGCAGGTTGCAGCTGGTATGGCTAACCCAAGCCCTCCAGTAGGTCCTGCTCTGGGTCAGCAGGGTGTTAACATCATGGAATTCTGTAAGGCGTTCAATGCTAAAACTGATAGCATTGAAAAAGGTCTGCCAATTCCTGTTGTGATCACTGTTTATTCTGATCGTTCCTTCACTTTCGTTACTAAAACCCCACCAGCGGCTGTTCTGCTGAAGAAAGCTGCGGGCATTAAATCGGGTTCCGGCAAACCGAACAAAGATAAAGTTGGTAAAGTGACCAGCGCACAGATTCGTGAAATTGCTGAAACTAAAGCTGCGGATATGACCGGTGCTAGTGTTGACGCAATGATGCGTTCAATTGAAGGTACTGCTCGTTCCATGGGCCTGGTAGTGGAGGGTTAATCGATGGCTAAACTGACCAAGCGCATGCGCACAATCCGTGAAAAAATGGATTCAACTAAGCAGTATGACATTAACGAAGCTGTTGTTCTGCTGAAAGAGCTGGCTACCGCTAAATTCGTAGAAAGCGTTGATGTTGCTGTTAATCTCGGCATCGACGCTCGTAAATCTGACCAGAACGTGCGTGGTGCAACGGTACTGCCTCATGGTACTGGCCGTTCCGTTCGCGTAGCTGTATTTACCCAAGGCGCAAATGCGGAAGCTGCTAAAGCAGCGGGCGCTGAATTGGTAGGTATGGAAGATCTGGCTGAACTGGTTAAAAAAGGCGAAATGAACTTTGACGTTGTTATCGCTTCTCCAGATGCAATGCGTGTTGTTGGCCAATTAGGTCAAATCCTGGGTCCTCGTGGTTTGATGCCAAACCCTAAAGTGGGTACTGTAACGCCTAACGTTGCTGAAGCTGTTCAGAATGCTAAAGCGGGTCAGGTTCGTTACCGTAACGATAAAAACGGCATTATCCACACCACCATTGGTAAAGTTAACTTCGACGCTGACAAATTGAAAGAAAACCTGGAAGCTCTGCTGGTTGCGCTGAAAAAAGCCAAACCATCTTCTGCTAAGGGTATTTATATTAAGAAAGTTAGCTTGTCCACTACCATGGGCGCAGGTGTTGCGATTGACCAGTCTGGTCTGAATGCTTCAGCTTAATTTTAGCTGAATGTGATTGTGATTATCGCTTTACCTTGGCGTCAGATTTGTCTAAAATTTGGCGCCTTATGTTTGGCTAGTAAGTTTTTTATTAGCTAAATAAAAAATTTTCGGTTGGAGCTTGGCCTAATCCAAGCCCCGTCCAAGACCGCAGGTGTAAGTAATTACTTAATATTCCTGCGTAGACGGTGACAGAGCCAAATGAAATTTATTTCTGGATTCTGCTCACCGTGTTTTAGAGCTCAGGCCCCTTTATGGTGTTATGAGCGATGTGAGTTCCGGGTTCTTCCCGGTTAATCCAGGAGCAAGAAGCTAATGGCACTAAATCTTCAAGACAAACAAGCGATTGTTGCTGAAGTCAGCGAAGTTGCCAAAGGCGCGCTGTCTGCGGTTGTTGCGGATTCCCGTGGCGTTACTGTAGATAAAATGACTGAACTGCGTAAAGCAGGTCGCGAAGCTGGCGTTTACATTCGTGTTGTTCGTAACACGTTGATCTGCCGTGCTGTTGAAGGTACTGCCTATGAGTGCCTGAAAGAAGCGTTTGTTGGTCCAACCTTGATTGCTTTCTCTAACGAACACCCGGGCGCAGCTGCTCGTCTGTTCAAAGAGTTCGCGAAAGCGAATCCAGCATTCGAGATTAAAGCAGCAGCCTTTGAAGGTGAGTTTATTCCTGCGGCCAATATTGACCGTTTGGCAACACTCCCGACTTACGAAGAAGCAATCGCACGCCTGATGTCAACCATGAAAGAAGCCGTTGCAGGCAAACTGGTTCGTACTCTGGCTGCGTTACGCGAGTCACGCGAGCAGAAAGAAGTAGCTTAATTGCCGATTTCCTTCGTTGCTTTTTAACGTATAAATTATTTCTGAATTTTAGGAACACTTGTTATGTCTATCAATAAAGAACAAATTCTGGACGCAGTTGCAGCCATGTCCGTTATGGATGTTGTTGAACTGATCACTGCAATGGAAGACAAATTCGGCGTTTCTGCTGCTGCGGCGGTAGCTGTTGCTGCTGGCGGTGCTGCTGAAGCTGTTGAAGAACAAACTGAGTTTGACGTTGTTCTGTCTGCTATTGGCGGTAACAAAGTTGCTGTTATCAAAGCAGTACGTGGCGCAACTGGCCTGGGTCTGAAAGAAGCTAAAGATCTGGTTGAAAGCGCTCCAGCTGTACTGAAAGAAGCCATCAGCAAAGATGATGCTGAAGCACTGAAAAAATCTCTGGAAGAAGCTGGTGCTTCTGTTGAGGTTAAGTAAGTTCAGTTTTAAGTTAGCAGCCTGACTTTAAAGGCTGATGGCTGGTGATTTTTTAATCACCAGCCTTTTTGCGCTGTAGGGCATTAGCAGCATTTCCACTGTTTGGCTGTTAATTAACCCCCAAATACTTTTTCCTATTGACGACTTAATATACTGCGTTTTCAGCTACGATCCACTCGGGTAGCTCGGTAGTAATGTAACGCAACGCAATGAAATGATTTAAGAGTAATAGTAATGGGTATTACGGAAAATAATTCAATTTTCTGTTCGAAAAAACAGTGTTGTAAAGCGCTGTCCTTTAGGGCGGGCAGAGTGGGTCACTGATCAGCGAGCTGAGGAACCCTATGGTTTACTCCTATACCGAGAAAAAACGTATTCGTAAGGATTTTGGTAAGCGTCCACAAGTGTTGGATGTACCCTATCTCCTTTCTATCCAACTTGACTCGTTCCAGAAGTTTATCGAGCAAGATCCAGAAGGCCAGAATGGTTTAGAAGCGGCATTCCGTTCTGTATTCCCAATTCAGAGCTACAGCGGCAGTTCGGAGCTGCAATACGTTAGCTACCGTCTTGGTGAGCCAGTGTTTGATGTTAAAGAGTGCCAGATTCGAGGTGTAACTTATTCTGCACCTCTGCGCGTTAAGCTGCGTCTGGTTATCTATGAACGTGAAGCACCGGAAGGCACGGTCAAAGATATCAAAGAGCAAGAAGTCTACATGGGTGAAATTCCGCTCATGACTGACAACGGTACTTTTGTTATCAATGGTACTGAGCGGGTTATTGTCTCCCAGTTGCATCGTAGTCCTGGTGTATTCTTTGACAGCGATAAGGGTAAAACTCACTCATCCGGTAAAGTACTGTATAACGCACGTATTATTCCTTACCGTGGTTCTTGGTTAGATTTCGAATTCGATCCAAAAGATAATCTGTTTGTGCGCATTGACCGCCGTCGTAAATTGCCGGCAACGATTATTCTGCGTGCAATGAATTACAGCACTGAAGAGATCTTGAACCTGTTCTTCAGTAAAACGATTTTCGAAATTCGTGACAACAGATTGCAAATGACTCTGGTACCAGAACGTTTGCGTGGTGAAACTGCTTCTTTTGATATTGAAGCAAACGGCAAGGTTTATGTTGAAAAAGGCCGTCGTATTACCGCACGTCATATCCGTCAGTTGGAAAAAGACGAAGTGAACCGTATTGAGGTTCCTGTTGAATATATTGCGGGTAAAGTTGTTGCAAGAGACTACATTGATGTCAATACAGGTGAAATTATCTGTGCTGCTAACATGGAGCTCTCTTTAGATCTGTTGGCACGTTTGAGCCAGTCTGGTCACAAATCTATCGAAACATTGTTCACCAACGATTTAGATCACGGTGCATATATTTCCGAGACACTTCGTGTTGATCCAACCAATGACCGTTTGAGTGCTTTGGTTGAGATTTATCGCATGATGCGTCCTGGTGAACCACCAACCCGTGAAGCGGCAGAAAATCTGTTTGAAAATCTGTTCTTCTCAGAAGATCGTTATGATCTTTCTGCGGTTGGTCGTATGAAATTCAACCGCTCATTGGGCCGGGAAGAAGTTGAAGGCTCAGGTATTCTGAGTAAAGATGACATCATCGATGTCATGAAGAAACTGATTGATATCCGCAATGGTAAAGGTGAAGTCGACGATATCGACCACTTAGGTAACCGTCGTATCCGTTCTGTTGGCGAGATGGCAGAAAACCAGTTCCGTGTTGGTCTGGTACGTGTTGAGCGTGCGGTTAAAGAGCGTCTGTCCTTGGGTGATCTGGATACACTGATGCCTCAAGACATGATCAACGCTAAGCCGATTTCAGCCGCGGTGAAAGAATTCTTTGGTTCCAGCCAACTGTCTCAGTTTATGGACCAAAACAACCCACTTTCTGAAATCACTCACAAACGCCGTATCTCTGCATTGGGTCCAGGTGGTTTAACCCGTGAGCGTGCTGGCTTCGAAGTGCGTGACGTACACCCAACTCACTATGGCCGTGTATGTCCAATCGAAACCCCTGAAGGTCCGAACATCGGTCTGATTAACTCATTGTCTGTTTATGCGCAGACTAACGAGTATGGTTTCCTTGAAACCCCGTATCGTCTGGTTCGTGATGGTGTTGTTACTGATGAAATTCACTATCTGTCTGCGATTGAAGAAGGTAACTTCGTTATCGCACAGGCGAACACCGTATTAGATGATGAAGGTCACTTCGTTGAAGATTTGATAACTTGTCGTAGTTATGGGGAATCCAGCTTATTTAACCGTGAGCAGGTTGAATATATGGACGTTTCCACTCAGCAGGTGGTTTCCGTTGGTGCTTCCTTGATCCCATTCTTGGAACACGATGACGCAAACCGTGCATTGATGGGTGCAAACATGCAACGTCAGGCTGTACCTACTCTGCGTGCTGATAAGCCGTTAGTTGGTACAGGTATGGAACGTGCAGTAGCGGTTGACTCAGGTGTAACTTCTGTTGCTAAGCGCGGTGGTGTAGTTCAGTACGTCGATGCATCTCGTATCGTTATCAAAGTAAACGAAGATGAAATGTATCCGGGTGAAGCAGGTATTGATATTTATAACCTGACGAAATATACCCGTTCTAACCAGAACACCTGTATTAACCAAATGCCATGTGTCTCTCTGGGTGAACCTGTGGAACGCGGCGATGTACTGGCTGATGGGCCATCTACTGACTTGGGTGAACTCGCGCTCGGTCAGAACATGCGCGTAGCGTTCATGCCGTGGAATGGTTATAACTTCGAGGACTCCATCTTAGTTTCTGAGCGTGTCGTCCAGGAAGATCGCTTTACAACCATTCATATCCAGGAACTGGCTTGCGTATCTCGTGATACCAAATTAGGGCCTGAAGAGATCACGGCTGACATCCCTAACGTGGGTGAGGCTGCGCTCTCCAAACTGGATGAGTCCGGTATTGTTTATATTGGCGCAGAAGTGACCGGCGGTGACATTCTGGTGGGTAAAGTGACACCTAAAGGTGAAACTCAGCTAACGCCAGAAGAAAAATTGCTGCGTGCTATTTTCGGTGAGAAAGCGTCTGATGTTAAAGACTCTTCTCTGCGCGTACCAAATGGCGTATCCGGTACGGTTATCGACGTACAGGTATTTACCCGTGATGGCGTAGAAAAAGATAAGCGTGCTTTGGAAATCGAAGAGATGCAACTGCGTCAGGCGAAGAAAGACCTGACAGAAGAGTTGCAAATCTTTGAAGCTGGCCTGTTTGCACGTATCCGTTCTGTTTTGATTTCTGGCGGTATCGAAGCTGAGAAACTGGATAAACTGCCTCGTGAGCGTTGGTTAGAGCTGGGCTTGGCTGATGAAGAGAAACAGAATCAGTTGGAGCAGTTGGCTGAACAGTATGACGAACTCAAAACTGAGTTCGAGAAAAAACTGGATGCTAAACGCCGTAAGATCACTCAAGGTGATGATTTGGCGCCGGGTGTGCTGAAAATCGTCAAAGTTTATCTGGCGGTTAAACGTCAGATTCAGCCTGGTGATAAGATGGCAGGTCGCCACGGTAACAAGGGTGTTATCTCCAAGATCAACCCAATCGAAGATATGCCTTACGATGAAAACGGCACTCCGGTAGATATCGTACTGAACCCATTGGGCGTACCATCACGTATGAACATTGGTCAGATCTTGGAAACGCATCTGGGTATGGCGGCGAAAGGTATTGGCGACAAGATCAATGCGATGCTGAAACAGCAGCAGGAAGTTGCCAAACTGCGTGAATTTATCCAGAAAGCTTATGACCTGGGTGATGAAACCCGTCAGAAAGTTGATCTGAGCACTTTCTCTGATGAAGAAGTTATGCGTTTGGCAGAAAACCTGAAAAAAGGTATGCCAATTGCGACACCTGTGTTTGATGGTGCGAAAGAGAAAGAAATTAAAGAGCTGCTGAAACTGGGTGACTTGCCAACTTCTGGTCAAATTACCCTGTTTGATGGCCGTACCGGTGAGCAATTTGAGCGTCAGGTTACTGTTGGCTACATGTATATGCTGAAGCTGAACCACTTGGTGGATGACAAAATGCATGCCCGTTCAACCGGTTCGTACAGCCTGGTTACTCAGCAACCGCTGGGTGGTAAGGCACAGTTCGGTGGTCAACGTTTCGGTGAGATGGAAGTGTGGGCATTGGAAGCATATGGTGCCGCGTACACCTTGCAGGAAATGCTCACCGTCAAGTCCGACGATGTTAACGGCCGTACCAAGATGTATAAAAACATCGTGGATGGCAACCACCAGATGGAGCCAGGTATGCCGGAATCCTTCAACGTATTGTTAAAAGAGATCCGCTCTCTGGGTATCAACATCGAGCTGGAAGACGAATAAATCGTATTCCCGCTGGTACTGCCTTGAATGGATATGATGGGCAGTTTACCAGCCAGTGGTTGCACTGGTCATAGGGGGGAGCGGCATGTGCTGCTCTCCTGACAGGTCTAACTCCGACAGGAGCCATTTCGTGAAAGACTTATTGAAGTTTCTGAAAGCGCAAACTAAGACCGAAGAGTTTGATGCGATCAAAATTGCTCTGGCCTCGCCAGATATGATCCGTTCGTGGTCATTCGGTGAAGTGAAAAAGCCGGAAACTATTAACTACCGTACGTTCAAACCTGAGCGTGACGGCCTTTTCTGTGCCCGTATTTTCGGACCAGTAAAGGACTATGAGTGCTTGTGTGGTAAATATAAGCGCTTGAAACACCGTGGTGTAATTTGTGAGAAGTGTGGTGTAGAAGTTACCCAAACTAAAGTTCGTCGTGAACGTATGGGTCACATTGAACTGGCTTCTCCAACGGCACACATTTGGTTCTTGAAATCATTGCCATCTCGCATCGGTTTGTTGCTGGATATGCCACTGCGTGATATTGAGCGTGTACTGTACTTCGAATCCTATGTGGTTGTAGAAGGCGGTATGACCAGCTTGGAACGCAGTCAGATCCTGACAGAAGAGCAATACTTGGATGCACTGGAAGAGTTTGGTGATGAATTCGATGCGAAGATGGGAGCGGAAGCTATCCAGTCTTTGCTGAAAAATCTCGATCTGGAAAATGAGTGTGAAACGTTGCGTGAAGAGTTAAACGAAACTAACTCTGAAACTAAACGTAAAAAGCTGACCAAACGTATTAAACTGTTGGAAGCCTTTATTCAGTCTGGCAACAAACCAGAATGGATGGTTCTGACGGTTCTGCCAGTTCTGCCACCGGATTTACGTCCATTGGTTCCACTGGATGGCGGCCGTTTTGCCACTTCGGATCTGAACGATCTCTATCGTCGTGTTATTAACCGTAACAACCGTTTGAAGCGCCTGTTGGATCTGGCTGCGCCAGATATCATTGTTCGCAACGAAAAACGTATGTTGCAGGAAGCGGTCGATGCTTTGCTGGATAACGGTCGTCGTGGTCGTGCCATTACTGGTTCTAACAAGCGTCCGCTGAAATCCTTGGCTGATATGATCAAGGGTAAACAAGGTCGTTTCCGTCAGAACCTGTTGGGTAAACGAGTTGACTATTCCGGTCGTTCCGTAATTACTGTAGGTCCTTACCTGCGTCTGCATCAGTGTGGTCTGCCTAAGAAGATGGCACTGGAGCTGTTTAAGCCATTCATCTATGGCAAGCTGGAACTGCGTGGTTTAGCGACCACGATTAAAGCAGCCAAAAAGATGGTTGAGCGTGAAGAGGCGGTGGTATGGGATATCTTGGATGAAGTCATTCGTGAACACCCGGTTCTGCTGAACCGTGCACCGACACTTCACCGTTTGGGTATTCAGGCATTCGAACCGGTTCTGATCGAAGGTAAAGCGATTCAGTTGCACCCACTGGTGTGTGCGGCATATAACGCCGACTTCGACGGTGACCAGATGGCTGTTCACGTACCGCTGACACTGGAAGCCCAGTTAGAAGCGCGTGCGCTGATGATGTCTACTAACAACATCTTGTCTCCAGCGAGTGGTGAGCCAATCATCGTTCCATCTCAGGACGTTGTTCTGGGTCTATACTACATGACCCGTGACTGTGTTAACGCTAAAGGCGAAGGCATGGTATTGACCGGGCCTAAAGAAGCAGAACGCGTATATCGCGCAGGTCTGGCTTCTCTGCATGCCCGCGTTAAAGTCCGTATCTCTGAAGAAGTGAGAGATGGTGAAGGTAATGTCACAACCAGCACGGGTCTGGTTGATACAACCATTGGTCGTGCAATCCTGTGGATGATTGTACCAAGAGGTCTGCCTTACTCTCTGGTTAACCAACCATTGGGTAAAAAAGCTATCTCTAGGATGTTGAACACTTGTTACCGTGTGATGGGCCTGAAACCAACGGTTATCTTCGCTGACCAGATCATGTACACCGGTTTTGCCTACGCTGCACGTTCAGGTGCATCTGTTGGTATTGATGACATGGTTATCCCAGAGAAAAAAGCTGGGATCATTATGGAAGCAGAAGCGGAAGTTGCTGAAATTCAGGAACAGTTCCAGTCTGGTCTGGTAACAGCTGGCGAACGGTATAACAAAGTTATCGATATCTGGGCTGCGGCAAACGAGCGTGTTGCTAAGGCCATGATGGAAAACCTGTCTACCGAAACAGTCATTAACCGTGATGGTGAGGAAGAACAACAAGTTTCCTTCAACAGCATCTTTATGATGGCTGACTCCGGTGCGCGTGGTTCTGCCGCTCAGATCCGTCAGTTGGCGGGTATGCGTGGCTTGATGGCTAAGCCAGACGGTTCCATCATCGAAACCCCAATTACGGCGAACTTCCGTGAAGGTTTGAACGTACTCCAGTACTTCATTTCAACCCATGGTGCTCGTAAAGGTTTGGCGGATACCGCACTGAAAACGGCGAACTCTGGTTACCTGACTCGTCGTCTGGTTGACGTGGCGCAAGACTTGGTTGTTACAGAAGATGACTGTGGTACGCACGACGGTATTCTGATGACGCCGGTTATTGAAGGTGGTGATGTTAAAGAACCGCTGCGCGAGCGTGTATTGGGTCGTGTGACGGCGGAAGATGTTCTGAAACCGGGTACTGCTGACATTCTGCTTCCACGTAACACCCTGTTGAATGAAAAATGGTGTGATCTGTTAGAAGAGAGCTCTGTTGACAGCATTAAAGTACGTTCTGTTGTAAGTTGTGAAACTGACTTCGGTGTTTGTGCTAACTGCTATGGTCGTGACCTTGCTCGCGGACACATTATCAATAAAGGTGAGGCGGTTGGTGTTATTGCGGCTCAGTCCATCGGTGAGCCGGGTACACAGTTGACGATGCGTACGTTCCATATCGGTGGTGCGGCGTCTCGTGCGGCAGCCGAATCCAGCATTCAGGTGCGTAATAAAGGTAGCCTGAAACTGTTTAACGCTAAATCCGTGACCAACTCCGCAGGTAAACTGGTGATTACTTCCCGTAACACTGAACTGTGTTTGATCGACGAATTTGGTCGTACTAAAGAAAGCTATAAAGTGCCTTACGGTGCGGTACTGGGTAAAGGTGATGGCGAAACAGTTAATGGCGGTGAAACCGTTGCTAACTGGGACCCACACACCATGCCAGTTGTCAGTGAAGTATCAGGTATCATCCGTTTTGCTGACATGGTAGATGGCCAGACCATTACCCGTCAGACGGATGAGCTGACGGGCCTGTCTTCACTGGTTGTTCTGGATAGTGCAGAGCGTACCGGTAGTGGTAAAGACTTGCGTCCGGCACTGAAAATCGTTGATGCCAAGGGTGACGATGTCTTGATCCCAGGTACTGATATGCCTGCTCAATATTTCCTGCCGGGCAAAGCGATTGTTCAGCTAGACGATGGCATCAGCATCTCTGCGGGTGACACCTTAGCGCGTATTCCTCAGGAATCCGGCGGTACGAAAGATATTACCGGTGGTCTGCCACGTGTTGCTGACTTGTTCGAAGCACGTCGTCCGAAAGAGCCAGCTATCCTGGCTGAAGTCAGCGGTATTGTCTCCTTTGGTAAAGAAACTAAAGGCAAACGCCGTTTGGTTATCTCCCCATTAGATGGTGGTGATGCTTACGAAGAGATGATCCCTAAATGGCGTCAGCTCAACGTGTTCGAAGGTGAAGTGGTTGAACGTGGTGACGTGATCTCTGATGGTCCAGAGTCTCCACACGACATCTTGCGCCTGCGTGGTGTTCATGCGGTTACCCGTTACATCACCAACGAAGTTCAGGAAGTTTACCGCCTGCAAGGGGTTAAGATTAACGATAAACACATTGAGGTTATCGTTCGTCAGATGCTGCGTAAAGCAACCATTGAAAGTACAGGTAGTTCCGAGTTCTTGGAAGGCGAACAGGTTGAATATGCCCGCGTTAAAGTAGCAAACCGTAAGCTGGAGCAAGAAGGTAAAGTGCCTGCAACTTATGGCCGTGACCTGTTGGGTATCACCAAAGCGTCTCTGGCGACTGAATCCTTCATCTCTGCGGCATCGTTCCAGGAAACGACCCGCGTGCTGACTGAGGCTGCGGTTGCGGGTAAACGTGATGAGCTGCGTGGCTTGAAAGAAAACGTCATCGTCGGTCGTCTGATCCCTGCTGGTACGGGTTATGCTTACCATCAGGAGCGCATACGTCGTCGCCAGTTGAATGAGCCTGCTGAGGCACCACAAGTGAGTGTTGATGAGGCTACTGCGAACTTGGCAGAACTGTTGAATGCCGGTTTTGGTGGTGATAAGAAGTAATTCTTACAACACGTTAGCTAATTAAATGCCCTCCTTTTTGGAGGGCATTTCAACTTGTTGATAACGTGCCAATTTTTACTTGGTGCTCTGTTTTAATCGAATTCCATTCACCAAATGGAACTTGCCGCCACGTTAAGAATCCTCTCCTCAAATTTTTCTTTCCGAAAAGAGTTCACTTGAA
>NZ_JAJAFZ010000051.1:0-38185 GCF_025384895.1 Photorhabdus kayaii | reverse complement strand
ACCCGTAATCATTGAAGATGCTTGATTTTATCCGAAATGGAGATCATTATCCTCGCTATGAAAATATTTAACCTCAGCTTCGTTTAAAAATAGCGATATCACAATCCCGTAAATTCAAGCTCGGTTTTTTAGGTTGGAATGTATAAGCAATTAGGCCAGCGACGATTTCCAATAAAAAACCGAGCTGACTGCGGTGTCTTGAATGCTCTATCTGAGAAATATTTTTAAGCTGATCTATGACCGTTTCTATCAAAAATCACCTTCTTAACATCAGCTTATCCCAGAGATATAACGCTTTTGTCTTCATTCTTCATGTTACTACGGACATGAGTGATTAACGTGCTTCCAGTTCATCGCACAAGGCCTGTGACAAATACCCTTTATCGCCATATAAACACCCTGTTAACCCTTGTACCCGCGCTTTGACAGGATGACGCTCATCTTTATTTCCTGAGGTCAACTTAACCGCCAAAAGTTCACCACAATTATTGATAACCAGATGAAGTTTAAAGCCATAAAACCAGCCGGTATTGGTTTTCCCTCGCTGTGCGACGCCTTGAAATACGCGATGACGGGGAATACGGAGATTGTGGCAAACGGCAATTTTGGTTGAATCAATAAAAGCGATCCCCTGGGTTTCAGCTTTGCGTGACGAAAGAAAAGCACAGAGAGGAATGAGCGCCCTTTGCTTTAAGGTTAACATGCGGGTGTAGCTGACCAAGCGGGGAAAATCGGCCTTAAGATAGTGTTTGACATGCTGAATATAAAACGTTTTAAAATCACGATAATGGCTCATGTGGAATAAAATGAGGAGCGTCATCACTTCACTGAAAGAAAGGGAAGCTTCGCGGCGACGTTTGAGCAAACCATTTTCAATTAACTATTGATGCCAGAGAGGAATAAATTTTTGGCAAAAGTCATCGACGCAGCAGTAAAGTTCTTCTAAATTAAACATGCCTGAGGATCTCCACGATTTTGTTTTATCTAGCAAAAACTTTGATCGTGCCTCAGGCACTTAGTTCGCTTCTTAAGCAAACCTCAGGTTAATTATGTTGGATTTATTGTTTTTTAGAGTTAATGGTAAAGTGAAAAATAGTCGAAATAACTATTGAAGAAATTAGTAATATTGTAAATCCAGAAATGATGTCTTCAACGCCAACACCTAAATAAATAGTATAAAAAAGGATGATCATAGTAATAAATACATAAATACCTGATTGCATACCCAAAGTATAAAGAGAGTTTTTTGAATATAATCCTAGATAAGAGAAAAAAATAGGTTGCATAATGGTATTAGCTAAAAATACCATAATTGTGAATAGCAAATAGAGTATGCCAGAATTTGTTATAATGCCAAGTAAACAGAATCCGAGAGAGAATAATTGCATGATATTGCCTATCATGATTCTTTTGGTTAAAAGTGCAGATTTAATGACATGATCCCAATTGCACAGGGGAACCATATAATCAGTAATATGATATACATTTGAATTATATCAATATGCTCAAAATATTTTGTTCGCATTGATGGCATAATCATTAAGGATAGGAAAAAGCAAACATTGATTATAACTAAACTGGAAAAGTCAAAGAAAACAGCTAATTTATTGGTTGTTTTCACAGGATATTTAATATTGTGTTTTTGTTTTTTTAAGTTATTGTTTTTTAAATTGTTGTTTTTTAAATTATGACTTTTAAAGTCAGTTAAATAAATAATTGAAGCAATAGAGTAAATAAAAGCAGAAAAAAAGTCTGCTGATGTACGGGAATTTAAACTTAAAAGAGAGAAAATAACAGGAATTAAAAATGGTAGACTTAATAACGCCAGGCTTAAAATAGAAAAATTACTATTCGTTTTCTTTTCATTTCCTGTGGTTATAAGAATATTTCTTCCCATTGTGACAATAAATCCACTTATTACTCCCCATAATATTCTATGCAGAGTATCCAGCCAAATTGGAATAAGTATTGTTTCTCTTACAAAGAGAATGCAGTTTATCGTTGCTATTAATAAGAAGAAGCCAAAAATATTTTTTTCAAACAAAGCAATATTCATTTTTCGAATAAAAAAGGATATGGTCATACATCCCAGAGATAACCCTAATAAATAAGAAAAAATAGGAATATAAGCGTTTAAAATCATTCCTCCGCTTTTAAGCACGGTATCTACCCAAATCATGAGACCCGATGAGCCGGTAATATTTGCGGCACTTAATAACACACTAAGCACGACAGCTCTATTATTAAACATGGTGATGGTTTTCCTTTATTTAGTGCTTATTTGTGCCATTCTATTAATCTCATTATGCTATTATTGATCTTGAAGAAAAGGATATAGTCATTTTTCATATTAATATCAATATCATCAACTAAAGTTGTTTAAAAAAGTGATTTTAACACTGAATTATTATTGATTAAATAACTTGATTTAAGACGACGTCTTTACGGCGGGGAGCAGTCACGATCCTGTTTACATGACAGAGTCAACTTGATAGTGGCAATATTTGATTTGATGCGACGACTTAGCTGGTAAGGTAATTATCCCTGATTTGGGAAGGGTTGAGTTTTCTGCTGTTGCCAGCGAGGATAACTAATAATTCCTTTAAAAAGAGATAAATAAGTTATGGCAAAGATAGGTATTTTTGTTGGTACTGTTTATGGTAACGCGCTCGCTGTTGCAGAAGAAGCACAGCAGATCCTTGAACAACAAGGTCACGATGTAGAAGTCTTTGAAGAGGGGGAGCTGGAACAATGGCAATCCTATCTCGATCAAATGGTTTTAGTTATCACTTCAACGACTGGACAAGGGGATTTACCCGATAATATTCAACCTCTTTATTATGCCTTGCGAGATGAACTGGGTTATCAGCCAGAATTACGCTATGGTGTGATCGCCTTGGGTGATAGCAGTTACGAGAATTTTTGTGGTGGTGGCCGCACTTTTGATGAGTTACTACAAGAGCAAGGAGCAATAAGAATCGGTGAAGTTTTGATGGTGGATGCAGTGGAGGAAGCTGAACCGGAAGTTTTTGCTCAGCCTTGGATCAGACAATGGGGAGAGTTAATTGAATAATTACAATACACCGCTTATACCGAATAGGATATAGGCGGTGTAATTAATAGAACCGTTTTATTTACGGGTTAGTTTTTCCAGATCGGCTTCAATCTCGGCAATCTTGTTGGCAACAACGTGTTCAAGATGACGCAGGTCGTCAAGGATTTTGTGTTTCAAATCGATTTCTACTTGGTCACGTTTGCAAATCTGATCCAACTCTTCAATCACATAACGCAGGTTGGTATTGATTTCGTTGATCTCTTTGTATCCTTGCTCTGCATTGTTTGCAGTCACAGTCTTGCGCTGACGCGGATATTTGAATTTCACGCTTTTAGCAAAGAATTCACCTTTATCCTTACGAAAATAGATTTTCAGAATATCGTTGTTAGCTTCTTGACGCAGACTATAGCGGTCAATTTCTTCGGGATATGTGATCCCCAGACTCTTTAAGTTATCGTACATGGCACCACCTTAAGGGTATTTTTCCCAGTAGGTTATTCTATGCGTCATTTTGAATCCGGATCGTCTCCAAATACCTTACGTACTTTGTGTACGTTTCGGAGCGTGCATGTTGTCCGTATTCAAACTGTCTATATTAATAACACTAACTGAGGTTGGTAATGATGATAAAAAGCAAAAAAATAGCGGACTTATTTATTATCCGCTATTTTAAAGTTTAATCTATCGATCTGAGGAGTTCATTAATGCCCACTTTTCCTCGTGTTTTGGCATCCACTTTTTTGACAATGACAGCACAATACAGGCTGTAACTACCATCTTTTGATGGGAGGTTGCCAGAGACAACAACAGAACCCGCAGGGACACGACCATAATGAATTTCGCCTGTTTCACGATCATAGATTTTGGTGCTTTGACCAATATAGACACCCATTGAAATCACTGAACCCTCTTCGACAATCACACCTTCTACAATTTCAGAACGGGCGCCAATAAAGCAGTTGTCTTCAATGATGGTTGGGTTCGCTTGTAATGGTTCCAATACACCACCGATACCGACACCGCCGGATAAATGGACATTTTTACCAATTTGGGCACAGGAGCCGACTGTTGTCCAGGTATCTACCATTGTTCCTTCATCAACATAAGCGCCGATGTTGACATAGGAAGGCATCAGTACGCAGTTACGGGCAATAAAGGCCCCTTGACGTGCTGCCGCAGGAGGCACTACACGAAAGCCCTCTTTTTCAAATCTTGCCTGATCATAGTCAGAGAATTTCATCGGAACTTTATCGAAATAACGGCTTTCTGTGCCATCAATGATCTGATTTTCATTAATACGGAAAGAGAGCAGTACAGCCATTTTTAGCCATTGATGAGTGACCCACTGACCGTCAATTTTCTCTGCAACGCGTAGCTTTCCACTATCCAGCAGGTTGATGACTTGAGTAACTGCATCACGTGTTTCATGGTTGACGGTTGCTGGAGTAAGCGTTGCACGGTTTTCAAAAGCATTTTCGATAATGGATTGTAATTGCTGCATTGCATCGGGTTCCTTGGTTATCGTCCGAATCATGGGCTTATACCCGTCATCTTTCAAGTTGCCTCTTTGTTGGCTGCACTCACTCACCCCGGTCACATCGTTATCTATGCTCCCGGGGATTCGCTCCCTTGCTGCCGCGATGCATCTTGAAATCCATTAGGGTATATATATTGAGTTATATTTTATCCTTTGGATTTAGGGTTGCTGTCAACCTTTCTGACAATTCTTCTCTGACTTTTTTATTTAATGCCTTGTGGTCTTTATCTGCCAGCACAAAAAAATCTTCGACACGTTCACCGATGGTGGTGATGTGTGCACCATGCAGTGAAACCCCCATTTCGGCGAAAATATTACCGACCCTTGCCAGCAATCCCGGTTGATCCAGGGCAAATAGTTCCATATAGGTTCGTCGTTCATTATGGGTAGGCAAGAAGGTGACTTTTGTTGGTACGTTGAAGTGACGCAGTTTGGTTGGCAATTTTCGTGTTTTCGGTGTTTTGGTGTGAGGAGCCAGAACAACTTGTAAAAGTGCGTCACGTATTATTTCATGGCGATCTGATGCTAAAGGATGACCATTGGGTTCCAGTACCACGAAAGTGTCCATTGTCATACCATCACGATTGGTAAAGATCTGAGCATTATGAACACTCAGGTTACGTCTATCCAGTTCGCCGACAACCGCCGCAAACAGGGAAGGACGATCTACGCTCCAGATAAAAATTTCTGTACCGCCACGGGTTGGCTTGGTACTTATCAGTATCAGTGACTCTTGAGAATCATGTTGCACTAAATGACGGGCGTGCCAGGCAAGTTGTTTTGGCGTATGACGAAGAAAATAATCTGCATGACAACGACTCCAAAGCTGATGAAGTTTCTGTTCGTTAATATTATCCTGGCGCAACAGAGCAAGTGCCTGGAAACGGTTATGACGGATGCGTTCCCGAAAATCTGGTGTATTTCCCTGGCGCAATTGATTCTCTGTAGAGAAATAGAGTTCCCGTAACAAACTCTGCTTCCAACTATTCCATAGGTTGACATTGGTGGCGCAGATATCAGCGACTGTCAGGCAGATCAGGTAGCGTAACCGGGTTTCATTGAGGATTTGATGGGTAAATTGCTTGATGATTTCTGGGTCCTGAATATCTCGCCTTTGAGCCGTGACTGACATTAACAGATGATGACGAACCAGCCAGGCTACTAAATCAGCTTCTCGTGAGTTAAGCCCATGTTGCAGTGAAAACGCGAGCGCATCGTCAGCGCCAAGTTCAGAATGGTCACCGGTACGCCCTTTGGCGATATCATGAAATAGTGCAGCAAGATGTAGGAGTTCTGGTTGAGGCAGACGAGGGTATAGCTCAACACAGAGTGGATGGGCTGGACGATTATTCTCATCGGCAAAACTTTCCAGTTTTCTCAGTACGCGGATGGTATGTTCATCGACGGTATAGGCGTGAAACAGATCAAACTGCATCTGACCGACGATATTGCCCCAAAGCGGTGTGTAAGCGCCAAGGACACTGTGACGATGCATGGGCACAAATGCGCTTTCAACCGCCCTTGGGTGACGTAGGATATCCATAAAGATTTGGCGAGCTTCCGGTAATTCACACAATGGCTGAGACAGGTTGCGGCGTGCATAACGGAGGTGGCGTAACGTAGTAGAATAAATACCTTGAACTTCTTCATGTTCCGCCATGCGATAAAACATTCGCATAATAGCGGCGGGTTCTTTGATAAACAGGGTTTCATCAATAAGATCAATAAGTTGTCCCCGTAGTTGGAATTCACTATCCAACGAGCGGGACTTTTCATGGGTTTCCAATGCCAGAATGGCTTCATCAAACAGTTGCAGTAGCATATTGTTGAGTTCGCTAACGCGGCGTGTCATCCGGTAGAAATCTTTCATCATTCGTTCTACCGGTTGATTACGCTCTCCGTGATAGCCTAGTAATTGAGCAATACTGAACTGGCGATCAAATAACAGACGATTATCATAACGATTGACTATCAGATGAAGAGCAAAGCGGATACGCCAGAGGAAACTTTGGCATTCATTTAATTCATTACGTTCTTCTGCTGTCAGGAAACCAAAGTCGACCATTTCATCTACGGAGGTTGCACCAAAATGGCGGCGGGCAACCCACAGTAGGGTATGAATGTCTCGCAATCCTCCGGGGCTGCTTTTGATATCAGGTTCCAGGTTATAACTGGTGCTGTGATAGCGCTGATGGCGTTCGTGTTGTTCGACAATTTTGGCATCAAAGAATTCAGTGGAAGGCCAAAAACCATCACTGAAGGTATGTCGCTGTAATCGAAGAAAAATGGATGGATCGCCACAAATTAACCGTGATTCGATTAAATTCGTCGCAATAGTCAGATCTGATAACCCTTCCAGCAAACACTCTTCAAGTGTGCGGACACTGTGGCCGACTTCCAGTCGGATATCCCATAGTAAAGTGATAAATTGTCCGACATTCTGAGCTTGAGGCGGTGTGAGTGGTTGTTCACTGAGTATCAACACGTCGATGTCAGATAGCGGATGCAGTTCCCGCCGGCCATATCCGCCGACGGCAATCAATGAAAGTGATGAAATTTTATCAAATCCATAGGCATACCATAATTGTTGTAATAACTGGTCTATGTAATCACTGCGTGCAGAAATCAAGGCTTCTGCGGAAATACCCGCTTTAAATGCATGTTCCAGCCAAAGCTGAAATTCTTCGAGGTGCTGTTTCAACACAGGGTAGCGAAGATCTTCACTGGAAAAATCAGCGGGAGAAAGTGGCGGGATAGGGGCTTGAATTGTGGCGATATCTGCTGACATAAGTATAAACCTATGAGAAAGGCGAATCATAACGGCCAGATTACTGAGAAAGTAGGGTGTTGAACAAGGGGATATTGCGGAGAAAAGATTTAGAAGCCTTGTATGATTTCAACAAGGCTTCATAGTTTGCTGTTTTAATTATTCATTTACCAAGACTGCGGAAAGCGTTGGCTCTTCTTCTTTACGCAATGTCATGATTTCGCAGCCGTTATCAGTAACAACGATGGTATGTTCATACTGCGCAGACAGGCTGCGGTCCTTGGTTTTGACTGTCCAGCCATCTTTCATGGTACGGATGTGGTAGTCACCGGTGTTAACCATTGGCTCAATAGTGAAAGCCATACCTTTTTGCAGAACAACGCCACCATCATCTGCATCATAGTGCAATACTTGTGGTTCCTCGTGGAAGCCTGCGCCGATGCCGTGACCGCAATATTCACGGACCACAGAAAAATCGTTGGCTTCAACAAATTGTTGGATGGCTCTACCAAGGGTGCGCAGACGAATACCGGGTTTCACCATTTTCAAGGCTAGATAGAGGCTTTCCTGAGTGATGCGGCACAGGCGCTCACCCTGAATGGTTGGTTTACCAACTATGAACATTTTTGATGTATCACCGTGGAAGCCCTCTTTGATGACAGTCACATCGATATTAACAATATCGCCATCTTTCAAGGTCTTATCATCACTTGGGATACCATGACACACTACGTCATTAACAGAGATACAAACAGATTTTGGGAAACCGTGATAGCCAAGGCAGGCAGAGACAGCCTGTTGTTTATTGGTAATGTGATCGTGACAGATACGATCTAATTTACCTGTTGTTACACCGGGTTTGACGTAAGGTTCAATAATTTCCAATACTTCTGCCGCCAGTCGACCGGCGACGCGCATTTTTTCAATATCTTTAGAGGTTTTAATTGAGATTGCCATGAAACTTGTCCATTCAAAGCCAGCGAATCTGCTGGTTGTCTGTTTTTCAACAAGGAAAAAATTATTGAACTAATGGTATCAGCCTACAGAATATCTGCCAATAACAGTTGGCAGCCCTATTTCCCTCGTTACCTTTATTTACTCATCAAGAATACCGTTCGTAACCGGGCTTTTCTTTCCACATTGAGCTATCAGAGAATGGCAACAAAAGTTGGTGTCTTAGGCCGGTTTATGATATAAAGCGCGCCGGCGTTCTGTGTATTTGCCACTGAGGCAAAACAGGGTGGCGTTAAACATACTCACTGTGTAAATAACACACACGGGTCGGCACATACACCGGGGTGCTCTCATGCAGAACATGCAGCTAAAGAGTCGGTGTTATGGGGCTCGTGGAGGCATAACCCCAACTTAATATTTTACAGAGGTTTACAATGGCAACTGTTTCCATGCGCGATATGCTGCAAGCGGGCGTTCACTTCGGTCACCAGACTCGTTACTGGAACCCAAAAATGAAACCATTCATCTTTGGTGCTCGTAACAAAGTGCATATCATCAATCTGGAAAAAACTGTTCCAATGTTCAACGATGCGTTAGCTGAACTGAACAAAATTGCTTCACGCAAAGGCAAAATTTTGTTTGTTGGTACTAAGCGTGCTGCGAGCGAAGCGGTTAAAGAAGCAGCTCAGAACTGTGATCAATACTTCGTTAATCACCGTTGGTTAGGCGGTATGCTGACTAACTGGAAAACCGTTCGTCAATCCATCAAACGTTTGAAAGATTTAGAAGCACAGTCTCAGGACGGTACTTTTGACAAACTGACCAAGAAAGAAGCGTTAATTCGTTCTCGTGAACTTGGTAAGTTAGAAAATAGTCTGGGTGGTATCAAAGATATGGGCGGCTTACCTGATGCTCTGTTTGTTATCGATGCTGAACATGAACACATTGCTATCAAAGAAGCAAACAACCTGGGTATCCCAGTATTCGCTGTTGTTGATACTAACTCTGATCCAGATGGTGTTGATTTCATCATCCCTGGTAATGATGATGCAATCCGTGCAGTAAAACTGTATCTAGGTGCTGTTGCTACTGCTGTTCGTGAAGGTCGTTCTCAAGATCTGGCTGTTCAGGCAGAAGAAAGCTTTGTAGAAGCTGAATAATAAGGCAAGCTCATTATTGAGCCCTTATTAACCAGGTATTGAAATATATTGGTTAGGGGGGCCTGTTATGGCCCCCTTTTACGTATCTGATATAAGAACTATCCATGCGGAATACTCTCTTCCTGCGGGATACATCGAGGAATAAAACAAATGTCTGGAATTACCGCTGCTTTGGTAAAAGAACTGCGTGAGCGTACTGGCGCAGGTATGATGGAATGTAAAAAAGCGCTGGTTGAAGCTAATGGCGATATCGAATTAGCGATTGACAACATGCGTAAATCAGGTCAAGCGAAAGCGGCTAAGAAAGCTGGCCGTGTTGCTGCTGAAGGTATCATCCTGGCGGAAGTGGCTGCTGATAGCAAATTCGGCGCTCTGGTTGAGCTGAACTGTGAAACTGATTTTGTTGCCAAAGATGCAGGTTTCATTGCTTTCGGTAAAGAAGTTATGGCAACAGTATTGGCTGATAAAATCTCTGATGTTGAAACTCTGAAAGCTAAGTTTGAAGAACAACGTACTGCACTGGTTGCTAAAATCGGTGAAAACATTAACATTCGTCGCGTTTCTATATTAGAAGGTGAACAACTGGGTACTTACCTGCATGGTGCACGTATCGGTGTTCTGGTTGCGGCTGAAGGCGCTGGCGCTAATGAAGAGCTGATTAAGCATGTGGCTATGCACATCGCTGCGAGCAAGCCAGAATATGTTAACCCAAGTGATGTACCAGCTGATGTTGTTGATCGTGAGCACCAAATCCAACTGGATATCGCAATGCAGTCTGGTAAGCCACGCGAAATCGCAGAGAAAATGGTTTCTGGCCGTATGAATAAATTCACAGGTGAGATTTCTCTGACAGGTCAGAATTTCGTGATGGATCCAAGCAAAACAGTTGGCGATCTGTTGAAAGAAAACACTGCTACAGTGACCAGCTTCATCCGTTATGAAGTGGGTGAAGGTATTGAGAAAGTTGAGACTGATTTCGCAGCAGAAGTTGCTGCAATGAGTAAATAGTCTTAATTTTTACAAACAGGGCCGCCAAATGGCGGTTCTGTTTTATCTAATCTAAATCGCCTATCCCAGTAGGTGTTGAGTTTTTGCATCTGGTCAGAATGGCTCGGATGTATGTAAATCCCCAATATACTTTTCTGCTTAGGACAGAACATCATGGCAACCAATGCAAAACCCGTATATCAGCGTATCCTGCTTAAACTCAGTGGAGAAGCCCTGCAAGGTGCAGAAGGTTTTGGTATAGATGCCAGCGTGTTAGATCGCATGGCTCAGGAGGTCAAAGAACTGGTTGAGTTAGGCGTACAAGTCGGTGTCGTCATTGGCGGTGGTAATCTGTTTCGTGGTGCTGGCTTGGCAGAAGCAGGGATGAACCGTGTAGTCGGCGACCACATGGGCATGTTGGCAACAGTGATGAATGGTCTGGCAATGCGGGACGCATTACATCGCGCCTATGTGAACGCCCGTCTAATGTCTGCAATTCCTTTAAATGGCGTTTGTGATAACTATAGTTGGGCAGAAGCGATTAGTTTATTACGTCATGGTCGTGTTGTTATTTTCTCTGCGGGTACCGGCAATCCGTTCTTTACTACAGATTCGGCAGCGTGTTTGCGTGGTATTGAGATTGAAGCAGATGTTGTGCTAAAAGCAACTAAAGTAGATGGTGTTTATTCAGCTGATCCGGCTAAAGATTCGGAAGCGGTATTGTTCGATAAGCTCTCTTACCAACAGGTATTAGAGCGTGAATTGAAAGTTATGGATTTGGCGGCATTCACGCTGGCTCGTGATCACAGCTTACCTATTCGCGTATTTAACATGAATAAGCCGGGAGCGTTGCGTCGTGTGGTAATGGGGGAAAATGAAGGCACCCTGATTTCTCACGAGTAATGTTCAAAGACACCAGAGATGTTTAGCGGTATGATGAGTCGCCTGATACGCCAAATTTAACAAACATGGTCATAATAGCTTATGGCTTTAAAACAACCAGTTCCCAAGGGTTTGTAACGTGATTAATGAAATCAAAAAAGACGCACAAGACCGTATGGAAAAGAGCGTCGAAGCACTTAAAAACCAAATCAGTAAGGTTCGTACTGGCCGGGCTTCTCCTAGTCTGCTGGATGGTATCACTGTTGAGTATTATGGTACACCAACGCCTTTGCGTCAGCTTGCTAACGTCGTCGCTGAGGATGCACGTACCCTAGCTATCACGGTATTTGATCGTACTATGACGCCGGCGATTGAAAAGGCAATCATGGCTTCTGATTTAGGGCTGAATCCATCTTCTGCGGGAACAACAATCCGTGTTCCTTTGCCACCATTGACAGAAGAGCGCCGCAAGGATCTGATTAAGGTGGTTCGTAGCGAAGCTGAGCAGGGGCGTGTCTCTGTGCGTAATATTCGTCGTGACGCTAACGACAAAATCAAAGCACTGCTGAAAGACAAAGAGATCAGTGAAGATGATGAGCGTCGTGCGCAGGATGATATTCAAAAGCTGACGGATAATTTCATCAAAAAAGTTGATGAAGCTTTGACGAAGAAAGAAGAAGAACTGATGGAGTTCTAATCTCTTTCATAAGATATATACCCTATGGATTTCAAGATGGATCGCGGCGGCAAGGGAGCGAATCCCCGGGAGCATAGATAACTATGTGACCGGGGTGAGAGAGTGCAGCCAACAAAGAGGCAACTTGAAAGATGACGGGTATATCAAGCGCTGCTATCTTGTGGCGCTATTTTTGTTCGGCATTTCTCTGAAGTCATGAGCGTTCATAGCCAGGCAAATCAGACAAGTATCAATACACATCAAATAAAACAATTCAGAGCATCAGTATGAAAAGGTTGACCATCCTTGGTTCCACAGGTTCCGTAGGCAAAAGTACACTTACTGTAGTTCGCAATAATCCTGATAAATTCAAAGTAACAGCGCTTGCCGCTGGAAAAAATATCCAGGTTATGGCAGAGCAATGTCTGGAGTTTCGGCCTCAATATGCTGCAATGGCGGATGAAGTTTCCGCAAAAGAGTTGCGTCAGCTGCTTATTGAACAAGGTTGTAAAACCGAGGTATTTTTCGGGGAACAGGCTGCGTGTGATTTGGCTGCTTTGAATGATGCAGATCAGGTTATGTCTGGGATTGTTGGTGTGGCTGGTTTATTGCCAACGCTGGCTGCCATCCGGGCGGGTAAACAGATTTTACTTGCTAATAAAGAGTCGCTGATCACCAGCGGTCGGTTTTTTATGGATGCTGTAGCGAAACATAATGCTCAATTATTACCCATTGATAGTGAGCATAATGCTATTTTTCAGAGCTTACCAGAGGTAATACAACGAAACCTTGGGCGCGGAGATCTAAAACAATATGGAATTGCTAATATCATTCTGACAGGATCTGGCGGGCCTTTTCGTCATACCCCTTTGGAGCAATTAGCTTTTGTAACACCGGACCAGGCTTGTGCTCATCCGAATTGGTCGATGGGGCGTAAGATTTCGGTAGATTCTGCGACAATGATGAATAAGGGCTTGGAATATATTGAGGCGTGTTGTCTGTTCAATGCCTCTGCTGCGGAAATGGAAGTAGTAATCCATCCTCAGTCAGTCATTCACTCTATGGTCCGTTATCAGGATGGCAGCGTTATTGCTCAATTAGGAACACCGGATATGTGTACACCCATTGCCTATGCAATGGCATACCCAAATCGTATTGCTTCTGGTGTTGAACCTCTTGATTTTTGTTCTTTAGGTACACTGACGTTCTCGAAACCAGATTATGAACGGTATCCATGTTTGAAACTGGCTATTGAAGCTTGCCACGCAGGTCAGGCTGCAACCACGGCGTTGAATGCAGCGAATGAAGAAATCGTTAAGATTTTTTTACAAAATGGAATCTCTTTCACAGATATTGCAATTATAAACCGGCAGGTTGTAGAAAAACTAAATTTGCCGGAACCTCAGAGCATTGAGGAAGTCTTACAGATTGATAATCTCGCAAGAGATTTAGCTATAAAGATTATTCGTTCATTTATCAGATAGTCTTTGATTGGCAAATGGGTATTTGTCCGCATTTTTACCTGATGGTATAGTTTGCGTATAACTGTTGGTTGATATAATTAACGGTTCAGATTTTGGAAGTTCTCTTCCAGATAATTAGGCTTTTACCCAAGCCGTGGATACCAGACACGGCTTTTTTATGTTTGGATGCCTGAACTTGTAAGAGAATTACCTTGACCAGCAAAGGATTAATTGAGTGATATTATCCAGCGATCATCATCAGAACGATTTATCGTCATTATTACCTAAACATGTTGCCATTATTATGGATGGTAACGGCCGTTGGGCAAAGAAACGAGGGAAATTAAGAGCCTTTGGTCATCGTGCAGGGATTAAAGCGGTACGTAGTGCGGTGAGTTTCTCGGCTAAACATAAAATTGAGTCACTGACGTTGTATGCTTTCAGTAGTGAAAACTGGAATCGGCCGGAACAAGAAGTCAGCTCTTTAATGGAATTATTTATTTTTGCACTAGATAGCGAAATCAAAAGCTTACATAAGCATAATATTAGATTATCTGTTATTGGTGATATCAGCCGGTTCAGTGAGCGTTTACAGGATCGAATCCATCGCTCAGTCAAGTTGACCGCTAATAATACGGGTCTGCAACTTAATATTGCTGCAAATTATGGTGGTCGTTGGGATATTGTTCAAAGTGTTCAGAAAATTGCTCAGCAGATTAAGGATAATTCCCTTGAGCCACAGGATATTACTGAAGAATTAGTTAATAATTATATGAATCTAAGCCAGCAGCCTCAGGTTGATTTGGTCATCAGAACCGGAGGTGAACATCGTATCAGTAATTTTCTGTTATGGCAGATAGCTTATGCAGAATTCTATTTTACCGATATACTCTGGCCTGATTTTGATGAAAACGTTTTTGAAGGTGCAATTAATGCCTTTGCCAAAAGAGAACGCCGGTTTGGCGGAACAATACCAGACGATGCCGATGTGGGATCATAGGAGGAACTCTTGCTGAAGTACCGCCTTATAACGGCTGTGATATTAATCCCTCTTGTGATTGCCGCTCTGTTTTTGCTGCCACCAGTAGCGTTTGGGTTGGTGATTATTGCTGTTTCAGCCCTTGCTGCATGGGAATGGGGGCAATTCGCTGGCTTATTTAACCAAAAGAAACGGGCTATTTTGGCCGTTCTGTTTGCTATTGGTTTATTGGCCTTACAATATACTCTGCCAGATTTCACTGATTTGATTGGACAACCACAAATCACTTTTATCTTATGGGGGGGAATGATTTGGTGGATTGTCGCGACGCTTCTGGTTGTTACCTATCCTTCTTCCGCTGTAATTTGGAAGAGCTCCATTTTATTGCGCCTTTTGTTTGGTGTCCTGACATTAGTGCCGTTTTACTGTGGAATGATGGTGTTACGGACTCAGGGATATGATGATAATTCATATTATGGTGCATGGTGGTTATTGTATGTCATGTTGCTAGTGTGGGGAGCGGATTCCGGTGCTTATCTCTTCGGACGTACTTTAGGTAAACGTAAAATGGCACCGAAAGTTTCTCCAGGAAAAACGCTGGAAGGATTAATGGGGGGGTTAATGACAGCGGCCATTATTTCATGGTTGTTTGGGAAATATGCTCCAGTACCTGCAATGCCTGAAAAACTCATGTTGTGTTCTGCTATTGTTGTTATCGCTTCTGTATTTGGTGATTTGACTGAGAGTATGTTCAAACGTGAATCGGGTATTAAGGATAGCAGCCAGCTAATTCCGGGACATGGCGGTGTTATGGATCGTATTGATAGCCTGACGGCTGCGATCCCTGTTTTTACTGGCCTAATGTTGCTGGTATTTTGATCTCTATGTTTGACGGTGTTTGAAGAATATGATGGGAATTCTCTGGAATCTGGCGGCTTTTATTATTGCGCTAGGGATATTGATCACTGTGCATGAGTTTGGCCATTTTTGGGTGGCCAGAAAGTGTGGTATTCACGTTGAACGTTTCTCCATTGGTTTTGGTAAAGCTCTATGGCGGCGTACAGATCGTCAAGGAACTGAATATGTTATAGCCCTTATTCCACTGGGGGGATATGTGAAAATGCTTGATGAGCGTGTTTCACCTGTTTCTCCTGAACACCGTCATATGGCATTCAATAATAAAACACTTGGTCAGCGTGCCGCGGTAGTCAGTGCCGGGCCAATTGCTAACTTTTTATTGGCGGCTGTGGTTTATTGGTTGGTGTTTATTATTGGTGTGCCGGCAATACGTCCTGTTGTTGCGGATATCAAACCAGATTCTATCGCTGCGCAAGCAAATATTTCATCGGGAATGGAACTAAAATCCGTAGATGGTATCGAAACGCCTGATTGGAATTCAGTTCGTTTTGCTTTGGTAGGTAAGATAGGTGACGATAACATGACTGTTCAGGTTATCTCTCCAGGCTCATCATATCCGGTGGAGAAAACGTTGGATTTGCAGCAATGGAGCTTTGATCCGGATAAGCAGGATCCTGTGTTGTCACTAGGGATTATGCCTGTTGGTCCTCGTTTGGATTCTCTGGTGGAAAAAGTTATCCCTGGCTCCGCAGCAGAAAAAGCGGGTTTGCAAAAGGGAGATAGGATAGTTAAAGTCGGTGACCAGGAAATAGATACTTGGCATACTTTTACATCCTTTGTCAGCAATAATCCGAATGTCCCGCTGGAACTTTCCGTGGATCGGGTTGGTCATATTATTTCTCTCTCTATGACGCCGGAAGCAAGACAACAGTCTGGTGGCAGGAAAGTTGGTTTTGCCGGTGTGGAACTGCGAGTTGTGCCATTAGCCGATGAATATAGAATCGTTCAGCAATACGGGCCTTTCTCTGCCATGTATCAGGCAGGAGATAAGACTTGGCAACTGATGCGATTAACTGTCAGTATGATTGGTAAGCTGATCGTTGGTGATGTGAAAATTAACAACCTGAGTGGTCCTATCTCTATCGCTAAAGGGGCGGGGGTGTCGGCTGATTCCGGCTTGGTGTATTATTTGATGTTTTTGGCGCTAATAAGTGTCAATCTTGGGGTTATTAATCTGATCCCATTACCTGTGTTAGATGGTGGACACTTGCTCTTCTTGTTTATCGAAAAGATAAAAGGTGGGCCAGTTTCCGAGCGTGTACAAGACTTCAGCTATCGCATCGGTGCCGTAGTACTGGTGTTATTGATGGGGCTTGCACTTTTCAATGATTTCTCCCGTTTTTAAAGCGGAAGACTAGTTAGGAAGACGCATTACAACGATGGCGATGAAAAAGTTACTCATAGCGTCGCTGCTGTTTGGCAGCGCCACTGCATACGGTGCAGACGGATTCGTAGTTCAGGATATTCACTTTGAAGGTCTTCAACGCGTCGCCGTAGGTGCAGCATTACTGAATATGCCAGTTCGCGTAGGTGATACGGTCAGCGATGAAGATATCGGTCGTACCATTCATGCACTATTTGCTACTGGTAACTTTGAAGACGTTCGTGTCCTGCGTGATGGCAATACACTTATTGTTCAGGTAAAAGAACGGCCGACTATTGCCAGCATCACTTTCTCTGGCAATAAATCGGTGAAAGATGACATGTTGAAACAAAACCTTGAGGCATCTCATGTTCGGATCGGAGAAGCCCTTGACCGTACGATGTTGTCCAATATCGAAAGAGGGTTGGAGGATTTCTATTATAGTGTGGGTAAATACAACGCTAGTGTAAAAGCGGTTGTTACGCCACTTCCACGTAACCGTGTCGATTTGAAACTGGTTTTCGCTGAAGGTGTTTCGGCAAAAATCCAGCAAATTAACATTGTTGGTAATAAATCATTTTCTTCTGATGAGTTATTGAATCGTTTCCAACTTAGAGATGATGTGCCGTGGTGGAATCTGACTGCCGATCAGAAATATCAGAAACAAAAACTGACTGGTGACCTTGAAGCATTGCGCAGTTTTTACCTTGATCGCGGTTATGCCCGTTTTAACATTGATTCGACTCAGGTCAGTTTGACGCCAGATAAAAAAGGTATTTATGTCACGATAAATATAACTGAAGGTGATCAATACAAAATATCAGGTATTGACCTGAACGGTAATATGGCGGGTTATCAGTCTGAAATTACTAAACTGGCTGTCATTGAGCCTGGATCTCTGTATAACGGGACTCAGGTGACTAAAATGGAAAATGATATCAAGAACTTGCTTGGTCGCTATGGTTATGCTTACCCACGAGTAATGACGCAACCTGAAATCAATGATCAAGACAAGACAGTAAAACTGCATGTCAATATTGATGCAGGTAACCGTTTCTATGTTCGTAAAATTCGTTTCTCTGGTAATGACACCACTAAAGATTCCGTTCTACGTCGTGAAATGCGTCAGATGGAAAGAGCATGGTTAGGAAGTGATCTGATTGAACTGGGTAAAGAGCGTCTTAACCGTTTGGGTTATTTCGAAACGGTAGATGTTGAAACTCAGCGTGTACCAGGCAGCCCTGATCAGGTAGATGTCGTTTATAAAGTGAAAGAACGTAATACCGGCTCTTTGAACTTTGGTGTTGGTTTTGGTACAGAAAGCGGCGTTAGTTTCCAGATTGGTGCTCAGCAAGATAACTGGTTAGGTACAGGTAATGCTGTGGGGATTAATGCCAGTAAGAACGATTATTCAACCTATGCAGAGCTCTCCTTCACTGATCCATACTTCACAGTTAATGGAGTGAGTCTTGGTGGCCGGGTATTCTACAACGATTTCAGGGCTGATGATGCTGAATTATCCGGCTATACTAACCAAAGTTACGGTATAGATGGTTTCCTCGGTTTTCCGATTAATGAAAATAACTCTCTGCGTTTTGGATTAAATTATATTCATAACTCGCTGTCTGATATGCTTCCGCAGGCTGCAATGTGGCGTTATCTGAATTCTATGGGAGAGAAACCAGATTATAAAAGTAAAGCTGAGTTCAAAGCAGATGACTTTGCTTTGAATGTAGGTTGGACATATAACAACCTTGACCGTGGTTTCTTCCCAACATCCGGGGTGAAATCGACACTGAATGGTAAAGTGACTATTCCTGGTTCGGATAATAACTTCTATAAAGTGACTCTTGACACCTCTGCGTATTATCCGATTAATGATGATCATACTTGGGTGATTTTGGGGCGCAGCCGTTTAGGCTATGGTGATGGATTAGGTGGTAAAGAGTTACCATTCTATGAAAACTTTTATGCAGGTGGCTCCAGTACGGTTCGTGGTTTCCGTTCTAACAATATCGGTCCTAAGGCTATTTACCTGAATAAAGACGGGCTGCCTAAGAAAGATAGCCCATCTCGCGATGCGGTGGGGGGGAACGCAATGGCGGTAGCCAGCCTTGAGTTGATTACGCCAACGCCATTCCTCGATAGTAAGTATTCGAATTCTGTCCGAACTTCATTCTTTATTGATTCAGGTACGGTTTGGGATACTTATTGGAATGATTCTGCTGCGATGAAGAGCAGTGGTATACCTGATTACAGTAAACCAGGTAATATCCGTGTTTCTGCGGGTATTGCATTGCAATGGATGTCTCCTTTAGGTCCGCTGGTGTTCTCTTATGCTAAGCCGATCAAAGATTACGAAGGTGATAGATCGGAGCAATTCCAATTTAATATTGGCAAAACCTGGTGATAATGCGTTTTTATCTTATTATTGATAGAGCAAGCTCTGAAATCGTAGGTTTCAGAGCATTAACTAAGTTTTCCAATAGGTTACAGATAGCGTGGTTTAAGGAGTTTATAGTGAAAAAATGGTTGTGTGCAGCAAGCTTTGGTATTGCATTAGCTTTCTCTGTTGGTGCTCAGGCAGCAGACAAAATTGCCGTTGTAAATGTTGGTGAGATTTTCCAGCAGCTACCAGCCCGCGAAGCTGTTGTGAAGCAGTTGGAAAATGAGTTTAAAAACCGCGCATCTGAATTGCAACGGATGGAAACTGACTTGCAGTCCAAGATCCAGAAATTACAGCGCGATGGCTCCACTATGAAATCCAGTGAACGTACTAATCTGGAAAAAGAGGTGATGGCTAAGCGTGAAGAATTTGGCAAAAAAGCCCAAGCTTTTGAACAAGATCACCGTCGTCGCGAGATGGAAGAGCGCAACAAAATTCTAAGTCGTATCCAGGACGCAATCAAAGTGGTTGCTGGCAAAGAAGGCTATGATGTCGTTATTGATGCGAATGCTGTTGCTTATTCAGTATCTGGCAAAAATATTACTGCAAGTGTATTAAAACAGGTTAAATAATAGATGTCTTCAATTCGATTGGCTGATTTAGCTCAGCAGTTGAATGCACAATTACATGGTGATGACGATATTGTTATCACCAGTATTGCACCAATGCATTCGGCCAATAGCGAACAGATCACTTTTTTGTCTGACAGTCGTTACCGTGAACGTTTAGGTGAATGTCAGGCTGCCGCTGTTGTTCTCCAGGCGTCAGATCTTCCTTATTGCAATATTCCGGCGTTGGTTGTCGATAATCCTTATCTGGCATATGCCTATATGGCTCAGATTATGGATACAACACCGGTTCCCGCACAGGATATTCACCCTTCTGCGGTGATTTCACCTCAGGTAATTTTGGGTAAAAACGTTGCTGTTGGAGCCAATGCGGTTATCGAATCTGGCGTTGTCCTTGGCGATAATGTTGTTATCGGTGCAGGCTGCTTTATTGGTAAAAATGCGCGTATTGGCGCGGGAACTCGTCTCTGGGCGAATGTCTCTGTTTATCATAATGTTGAAATGGGTGAACAGTGTTTGATTCAGTCAGGAACAGTGATCGGGTCTGATGGTTTTGGCTATGCGAATGATCGTGGTAAATGGGTTAAAATCCCTCAATTAGGTTCAGTCATTATTGGTGACCGGGTTGAGATTGGTGCCTGTACAACTATCGATCGAGGAGCTTTGGATAATACCATTATTGGTAATGGTGTCATTATCGATAACCAGTGTCAGATTGCTCATAATGTTATCATTGGTGACAATACGGCGGTTGCTGGCGGTGTGGTCATGGCCGGTAGTCTGAAAATTGGTTGTTACTGTATGATTGGTGGCGCCAGTGTCATTAATGGACATATGGAAATCTGTGATAAGGTAACAGTCACGGGGATGAGTATGGTGATGCGTCCTATCACTGAACCTGGTGTATACTCCTCTGGAATTCCGGCACAACCAAATAAAGTTTGGCGTAAGACGGCAGCTTTAGTCATGAATATCAATGAAATGAATAAACGTCTTAAGTCAATGGAGAGTAAGCTGGAAGACGAAAACGAGTAATTGCACTATATTTAATTGCACTATATTTAATTGCACTATATTTTTGGTTGTGTCTTATTTTTGCGGCCTGCCTGGGAACTCTGGATTTGGGGTTTAAGCGGGCCGTGTCGTTAATACAATTAGTCCTTTTGACAGGAAGAGTATTTAGATGAGTGATAATCATACTCTGCACATTGAAGAAATTTTAGATCTACTTCCACATCGTTATCCGTTTTTATTAGTGGATCGCGTGCTTGATTTTGAGGAAGGTAAATTCTTACGTGCAGTAAAAAACGTATCTTTTAACGAACCCTTCTTTCAGGGGCATTTTCCCGGCAAACCTATTTTCCCAGGCGTTCTGATCCTTGAAGCTATGGCACAGGCCACCGGAATTCTGGCATTTAGGAGTGTGGGTAAGCTAGAGCCAAATGAGCTCTATTATTTTGCCGCTATCGATGGTGCCCGCTTTAAACGCCCGGTAGTACCTGGGGATCAAATGATATTAGAAGTAGAATTTATTAAGGAGCGTCGAGGGGTTGCGCGTTGTAGAGGCGTAGCGAAAGTCGATGGAGAAATAGCTTGCGAAGCAGAAATGATGTGTGCTCGCCGTCGTGAGGTTTAGCCCATGATTGATGAAACCGCTTATATACATCCTAGCGCTATTGTAGAAGATGGTGCGGTTATTGGTGCCAATGTTCGTATTGGGCCGTTTTGTTGTATTGGCTCTCAGGTTGAAATTGGCGAAGGTACAGAGCTGAAGTCTCATGTTGTTGTCAATGGAATAACCAAAATCGGCCGTGATAACCAGATTTTTCAGTTTGCTTCTATTGGCGAAATGAATCAGGACCTGAAATATCACGGTGAACCAACCCGAGTTGAAATTGGTGATCGTAACCGTATCCGCGAAAGTGTCACCATTCATCGTGGCACTGTGCAAGGTGGCGGTGTAACGAAAATCGGTAATGATAATTTGTTGATGATTAATGCCCATATTGCTCATGACTGTATTGTCGGTGATCGTTGTGTCATTGCTAATAATGGTACTTTGGGGGGGCATGTTATCCTGGGTGATTATGTCATCATTGGTGGTATGAGTGCGATTCATCAGTTTTGTCAGATTGGCTCTCATGCTATGGTGGGCGGGTGTTCCGGTGTGGTACAGGATATTCCGCCATACGTTATTGCTCAGGGGAATCATGCAACACCTTTTGGCACTAATGTCGAAGGGCTGAAACGCCGTGGTTTTGATAAAGATTCATTGAATGCAATTAGAAATGCGTACAAGATTTTGTATCGTAACGGAAAAACGTTAGAAGAAGCACAACAAGAAATTGCTGAGATGGCTGAAAATAATCAGTATGTAAAAATCTTCAGCGATTTTCTGGCAAATTCTACCCGTGGCATTGTCCGTTAAGTAGATGAAGGATACCCCTTTGGCTACCATTTCTACTATTGATAGTCTGCGCCCGTTGACTATTGGATTAATCGCCGGAGAAACCTCCGGTGATATCCTTGGAGCAGGTTTAATTCGTGCATTAAAAGCTAAAGTACCTAATGCCCGTTTTGTTGGTGTGGCAGGCCCTCTTATGCAGGCTGAAGGTTGTGAAGCTTGGTATGAGATGGAAGAGCTAGCAGTAATGGGGGTTGTCGAAGTTCTCGAACGTTTGCCTCGTTTACTGAAAATACGTAAGGATCTGACAACCCGTTTCACGGAACTAAAACCTGATGTGTTTGTGGGCATCGATGCGCCGGATTTCAATATTACTCTAGAAGGTCGGTTAAAACAGCGGGGCATCCGCACCATTCATTATGTTAGTCCGTCGGTATGGGCTTGGCGGCAGAAACGTGTTTTCAAAATTGGTAAAGCCACAGATATGGTTCTGGCTTTCTTACCTTTTGAAAAAGCGTTTTACGATAAGTTTAATGTTCCGTGCCGGTTTATTGGACATACCATGGCGGATGCTATGCCATTGCAACCCAATAAAGTGACGGCACGTGAGCTATTAGGTATTCTGCCAGAGTCTGTTTGCTTGGCTTTATTGCCGGGGAGTCGCCATTCTGAGGTTGAGATGCTGAGTGCGGATTTTCTTAAAACTGCTCAGTTATTGAAGCGAAACATACCTGATCTGCATGTATTTGTGCCGTTGGTGAATGCTAAACGGCGTGAACAATTTGAGCGCATTAAGCAAGAAGTTGCGCCAGAGCTGAATGTTCATCTTGTGGATGGCAAAGCGAGAGAAATCATGATCGCAAGTGATGCTGCACTTTTGGCCTCTGGTACTGCTGCTCTGGAATGTATGTTGGCGAAATGTCCAATGGTAGTTGGTTATCGGATGAAGCCATTGACTTTCTGGTTGGCAAAACGCTTGGTAAAAACGCCTTATGTTTCATTGCCTAACTTATTATCCGGTGAAGAGTTAGTTAAAGAATTATTGCAGGAAAAATGTCAGCCGCAAAAACTGGTAGATGAGTTGTTGCCGTTACTACAAGGCAGTGAAAAAGTTGAAGCATTGAAACAGACATTTTTACATTTGCATGAAAGCATTCGTTGTAATGCTGACGAACAGGCAGCACAAGCCGTGTTGGAATTGGCAGGAAAATGATGGAATTTATATATCCTCAGGCAAGTTTGATTGCTGGAGTTGATGAAGTTGGTCGAGGTCCATTAGTGGGTGCGGTTGTGACTGCGGCTGTTATTTTAGATCCATTACAGCCGATAGTTGGTTTGGCTGATTCTAAAAAACTTAGTGAAAAACGCCGTGAGGCACTGTATCTGGAGATCACAGAAAAAGCATTGTGCTGGAGCTTGGGGCGTGCAGAACCGGCAGAAATTGATCAATTGAATATCCTGCATGCAACTATGCTTGCGATGCAAAGGGCTGTGGCTAATTTGCCTATTTCTCCTGAATATGTGCTGATTGATGGTAACCGTTGCCCTAAATTACCTATGCTGGCACAAGCGGTGATAAAAGGAGATGGACTGGTTGCTGAAATCAGTGCCGCTTCTATTGTGGCGAAAGTTACCAGAGATCGGGAAATGGCTGAACTTGATCAACTGTTTCCTGAATATGGATTTGCTAAGCATAAAGGCTACCCGACAGCATTTCATTTAGAAAAGTTGGTTTGGTTGGGAGCGACAGAACATCATCGTAAAAGTTTTGCGCCGGTTAAGAGAGCAATTGGCCTTAAATAAACTTGTTGACTGAATATAGCTATTCTTCAAATTAATATCATCTGGATAAATATATGGCCGAACCCCGTTTTGTGCACTTACGTGTTCACAGCGACTATTCAATGATTGATGGCTTAGCCAAAACCAGCCCTTTAGTGAAAAAGGTTGCGCAATTAGGTATGCCGGCTTTTGCGATCACTGATTTTACTAATTTGTGTGGACTGGTGAGATTTTACGGCAGTGCTCATGGAGCAGGAATAAAACCGATTATTGGTGCTGATTTTTATGTAGAAAGTGAACTGCTTGGTGATGAGCACGCTAGCCTGACCATTCTTGCGCGCAATAATACGGGTTACCATAACCTGACATTGCTGATATCAGAGGCTTATCAGAAGGGATATGGTGCGATTGGTCCGACAATTAAACAGGAATGGCTGATAAACCATAAAGAAGGGCTAATTCTGCTCTCCGGTGGTCGTATGGGGGATGTGGGTAAATTCCTGCTACGTGGTAATCAGGCTATGGTGGACCAATGCCTTGAGTTTTATCAGGAGCATTTTCCCGACTGTTATTATTTGGAGCTGATTCGTACTGGTCGTGCAGATGAAGAAAGTTATCTTCATGCGGCGGTTGCATTGGCAACGGAAAAAAGCCTGCCTGTTGTTGCAACTAATGAGGTTTGTTTCATTGATAGCGAAGATTTCGATGCTCATGAGATTCGCGTAGCGATTCATGATGGCTATACCTTGGCTGACCCTAAACGTCCGAAAAATTACAGTCCTCAGCAATATCTGCGTAGTGAACAGGAAATGTGTGAGCTATTCGCTGATATTCCTGAAGCGCTGGAAAACAGTGTAGAAATTGCTAAGCGCTGTAATGTCACTATTCGCCTTGGTGAATATTTCCTGCCGCAATTCCCTACGGGAGAAATGAGTACTGAAGATTATCTGATAGATAAATCTAAACAAGGGTTGGAAGAGCGTTTAGCATTTCTCTATCCGGATCCTAAAGTACGCGCAGAAAAACGTCCTGAATATGATGAGAGACTTGATATTGAACTTCGGGTTATCAACCAGATGGGATTCCCGGGCTACTTCCTGATCGTGATGGAATTTATTCAGTGGTCGAAAGACAACGGTGTTCCTGTTGGTCCAGGACGTGGTTCGGGAGCAGGTTCTCTGGTGGCTTATGCCCTAAAAATAACCGATCTCGATCCTTTGGAATTTGATCTGCTATTTGAACGATTCCTTAACCCTGAACGTGTTTCCATGCCCGATTTTGACGTCGATTTTTGTATGGAAAAACGCGATCTAGTGATTGATCATGTGGCTGATATGTATGGTCGTAATGCCGTATCTCAGATCATTACATTCGGTACAATGGCAGCGAAAGCGGTAATTCGGGATGTTGGCCGTGTGCTAGGGCATCCATACGGATTTGTTGATAGGATTTCCAAATTGATACCGCTTGATCCCGGTATGACGTTGGAGAAAGCATTTGCCGCGGAGCCACAACTTCCTGAAATCTATGAAGCGGATGAGGAAGTTAAGGCACTGATAGATATGGCGCGTAAATTGGAAGGTGTCACTCGTAATGCCGGGAAACACGCGGGGGGGGTGGTTATTGCCCCAACTAAGATCACCGATTTTTCGCCTCTCTATTGTGATCCGGAAGGTTTAAACCCGGTTACTCAGTTTGATAAAAACGATGTGGAATATGCAGGGTTGGTGAAATTTGACTTCCTCGGACTGAGGACACTGACCATTATCAACTGGGCATTGGAGATGATCAACGCGCGTAGAGCGAAGAAAGGTCTAGAGCCGATTGATATTGCAGCGATTCCGCTGAATGATGCTAAAAGCTTTGATATGTTGCAACGCGCTGAAACAACAGCGGTATTTCAGCTTGAATCCCGTGGTATGAAGGATCTGATTAAACGCCTGCGTCCCGACTGCTTCGAAGATATGATCGCACTTGTCGCTTTATTCCGTCCAGGTCCCTTGCAATCAGGCATGGTGGATAACTTCATTGATCGCAAACATGGCCGGGAAGAGCTCTCATACCCAGATATACAGTGGCAGCACGAATCTTTACAGCCTGTGTTGGAGCCAACTTACGGCATCATCCTTTATCAAGAACAAGTGATGCAGATTGCTCAGGTGCTGGCGGGATATACTCTCGGTGGTGCAGATATGCTCCGACGGGCGATGGGTAAGAAAAAGCCGGAGGAGATGGCTAAGCAGCGTTCTGTCTTTGAAGAAGGTGCAAAGAAACTGGGTATTAATGGCGAACTGGCAATGAAAATCTTTGACCTAGTAGAGAAGTTTGCTGGTTATGGATTTAACAAATCTCACTCTGCTGCGTATGCCTTGGTTTCTTACCAGACTTTATGGTTGAAAGCGCATTACCCGGCTGAATTCATGGCTGCGGTGATGACTGCTGATATGGATAATACAGAAAAAGTCGTTGGGTTGATTGATGAATGCTGGCGCATGGGGCTGAAAATCTTACCACCTGATATTAATAGTGGTTTGTATCATTTCCACGTTAATGATGATGGGGAGATCGTATATGGAATCGGCGCAATTAAAGGGGTAGGTGAAGGGCCGATTGAAGCGATCATCGAAGCTCGTCAGAAAGATGGTTATTTTAGAGAACTGTTTGATTTATGTGCCCGCGTTGACACCAAGAAGTTAAATCGCCGAGTGATGGAAAAACTGATCATGTCAGGAGCATTTGACCGTTTAGGGCCGCACCGTGCAGCACTGATGTCTTCGTTGGAAGATGCGCTAAAAGCGGCAGATCAACACGCTAAAGCAGAAGCTACTGGTCAGACTGATATGTTTGGTGTATTAGCTGAAGCGCCAGAAGAAGTGGAACGCTCTTATGCCAATATTTCTCAATGGCCAGAACAGATCGTTCTTGATGGTGAACGGGAAACGCTAGGTCTCTATTTAACTGGGCATCCTATCACCCGTTATTTAAAAGAAATTGAGCGCTATACTAGTGGATTGAGGTTAAAAGATGTGAATCCAACCCCGCGCGGTCAAGTAACGACTGTGATAGGTTTGGTGTTAGCATCCAAAGTGATTATAACCAAACGAGGTAACCGGATTGGTATTTGTACTTTAGATGATCGTTCAGGACGTCTAGAAGTTATGTTATTTTCCGATGCCTTGGAGAAATATCGGCATTTGCTAGAACAAGACCGGATATTAATCGTTACAGGTCAGGTCAGCTTTGATGATTTCAATGGTGGTCTTAAAATGACAGCCCGTGAATTAATGGATATTAGTGAAGCGCGTGAAAAATATGCGCGTGGGCTTGCTATCTCGCTGTCAGACAGGCAAATTGATGATCAATTGTTGAGCCGTCTTCGTAGTGCATTGGAACCACATCGTTCGGGAACGATACCGGTTCATCTTTATTACCAGAGGGAAGACGCCCGCGCCCGTTTAAGATTTGGCGCGACGTGGAGGGTAACGCCAACGGATAACCTTCTGACAGATTTGCGAACTCTGCTGGGTAATGAGCAGGTAGAATTAGAATTTGACTAAAATTAGGAATGTTATGAGTCTGAATTTTCTTGAATTTGAACAGCCGATTGCCGAGCTGGAAGCGAAAATTGATTCGCTAACCGCAGTTAGCCGTCAAGGTGAAAAATTAGATATAAATCTGGATGAAGAAATACAACGTTTGCGGGAAAAAAGTCTGGAATTGACTCGCAAAATTTTTTCAGATTTAGGTGCTTGGCAAATTGCTCAGCTTGCTCGTCACCCACGTCGTCCTTATACGTTGGATTATGTTCAGCATATTTTTACTGATTTTGAAGAGCTTGCTGGTGATCGTGCTTATGCTGATGACAAAGCAATTGTAGGTGGTCTGGCTCGTATTGATGGACGTCCAGTGATGGTGATTGGTCACCAAAAAGGCCGTGAAACCAAAGAAAAAATTCGCCGTAATTTCGGTATGCCAGCGCCAGAAGGTTATCGTAAGGCTTTGCGCCTGATGGAAATGGCCGAGCGTTTTAAACTGCCAATTATTACTTTCATTGATACTCCTGGTGCATATCCAGGGGTTGGTGCAGAAGAGCGTGGTCAATCTGAGGCGATAGCTCGCAACTTGCGTGAAATGTCCCGCTTGTCGGTGCCTGTTATTTGTACTGTGATTGGTGAAGGTGGCTCTGGTGGTGCACTGGCGATTGGTGTTGGTGATAAAGTGAATATGTTGCAATATAGTACTTATTCTGTTATTTCCCCAGAAGGTTGTGCCTCAATTTTGTGGAAAAGCGCGGAAAAAGCACCTTTGGCGGCAGAAGCAATGGGGATCACTGCACCTCGTTTGAAAGAACTAGAATTGATCGATTCTGTGATTTCAGAGCCATTAGGTGGCGCTCATCGTGACTATGAAGCAATATCCACGTCGTTGAAAGCTCAGTTGTTGATTGACTTGGCAGAGCTTGATCATTTGACATCTGAAGAGTTAATCAACCGCCGATATCAGCGTTTGATGCAATATGGTTATTGTTGATATCTGAACTCATTGTTTGAATGGAGGGATGGAAATGATTGTAACTGATAAATTTCAGCTACTTCCATCCCTACTGTTTCTGCTTTCTTTATTTATTTTGTATTTTTAATGAAAGTGACGGAAAACGTTATTAACGGGTAGTGATTTTAAACTGAATAAAATAGGCGATAACAAATTCATATTATTGCACATTAGAGAACGCTTGAATCTGTAATGACAAACATTAATGAGAGACTATTTGTCACTTTGGCTAAACAGCTTGGTGAATATAAGAAAATCCTGGTTGGATTCAGTGGTGGGTTAGATTCCTCTGTTTTGCTTCATTTGTTGGTTAATTGGCGTAATCAACATAATCAGAAAATTCAACTAAGGGCAATACATATTCATCACGGTTTAAACCTAAAAGCAGATCAGTGGGTTGAACATTGTCAGCTGATCTGTGATGACTGGCAAGTGGAGTTTCATTCTGCAAGAGTAACGATAGATGCTCGTCAAAAGGGGATTGAGGCTGCTGCTCGTGATGCTCGATATCAGGTATTCAAGCGCGAATTACAAAAAGACGAAGTTTTGGTAACAGCTCAACATCTTGATGATCAGGCGGAAACTTTTTTACTGGCATTAAAGCGAGGTAGTGGTCCGGCAGGTCTTGCTTCTATGCCTTCAATCGCTGTATTTGCTGATACATTATTGTTACGTCCATTACTTGACTACAGCCGAAATGAATTGGAAATGTATGCCAGTAAACATCGTCTGAATTGGATTGAAGACGACAGTAATCAAGATGATCGTTATGACAGAAATTTTCTGCGCTTACATATTATGCCGTTACTAAATCAACGTTGGCCGCATTTCCCTCAAGTTGCTGCTCGTAGTGCAAGTTTATGTGGTGAACAAGAGCAGCTTCTAGATGAATTACTGAATGAGTCTTTGAAAGAGCTGATAACCCAAGATGGTGCTTTGGGTATTTCGTCTTTGGCTGTATGTTCAGAAGCCAAACGAAATGCTTTGTTACGCCGTTGGTTTGGTTACCATGAGATGAAAATGCCTTCACGAGAGCAGCTTAACCGGCTTTGGTATGAGGTGGCTCTGGCTCGTACTGATGCTGAGCCTCGGCTACAATTTGGTAAATATGATGTACGCCGTTATAAGCAAAAACTCTGGTTGGTTCCTCAGTGGAAATCTTTGAGAGAGACTATTCTTGAGTGGGATATTTGCAATACTTTGGTATTACCTGATCGCTTAGGAGAATTGAATATTTCTGATTGCGGTATTCAAGTAAGGGCCCCGGCTGATAATGAACGAGTGACTATTCGCTTTGGTGTCCAGGGAATGATAAGTATTGTGGGGCGTCAACACTCCCGGCATAGTAAAAAATTGTGGCAAGAGCTTGGGGTTGCTCCGTGGCTTAGAGAGCGAATTCCATTGCTTTATTACAACGAACAATTGATAGCGGCGTTAGGTGTTTTTGTCACCAAGGAAAGTGAAGCGGCAGAAGGAAGGAAGATGTTAACAATGAACTGGCATAAAACGCTGTTAAAATAAAAAGTTAAGCCGCCAAAGGCGGCTGTTTTCTATCAAGATTCAGAGTATTCAATAATAATAGTACCAATTTTAGGGTGACTAAAACTAGCAATATGATCTAACCGCAATTCACGGGATTTACCTTCTGTTTCAATTATCAAGTATTCAACTTTTTTTCTTAAAACCAAATCACAGGCTTTTCCTTCAATAACTTCCCCACACCGCAACTTTATGTGGAGGTGGAGCTGATGTTGGCAAGTTGACTCAAGATTGTCGTAGTCGTCACAGTTAATTGGTTGATATTCAGTATTTATAGACATATTCGCTCACCACTATGGTTAGTGGCGGTTATTGCCGCCCGTGGTTGTTAAAAATTGTAACTCAAAAGCACTATTAATGACTATAGCACAGGAAATCAATCGTGATTAATGAATAACTTTGGTTATTCATTCTGAACAGTAAGTAAATAAAAGTCTTATTTCACAGCAAGTTCCTGACAGAAGTATTAAAATTGGCCCACGTTATTTTGCTATTATTGAGTAACATCCTTAAGAAGGACAGTATTTACTCTATTAAGCTTGAGTAATCGCTATGTTCCTTGTGTTACTTATAAGATGAGAATTATAGAGCTCATTATACTGTGTGGAGATAAATGTGAATAAAAAACTTTTGACAGCGTTAGTTGCTGTGGGCGTATCTGCTTTGATGGGATGTAAAGGTAACTCAGCACAGCAAATGAATTCACAGCCAGTAGATCAGACTTTTCATGGTGCTCTTCCTTGCGCGGATTGTTCTGGTATTGATACCACATTGTTATTGGATAATGACGGTACTTATATTCTGGAACAAACTTATATTGACACTCGTGATGGTGACCAGTCGTTCTTTGAATCCGGTCTATGGGCGAAAGATGGAGAGAAAATTCGTCTGACAAAATCGGACGACCAGAAAACTTATTATCTGTTGAAAGGTGAAAACTTGGTAATGCTGGATATTGAAGGCAATAAAATTGAATCATCATTCAATTATGAACTGCAACGGGTAAAACCGAAGAAACTGGCGGGTGAATACAGTTATATGGCTGATGCTGCTTTGTTTACAGATTGTAGTACAGGTAAGCGGTATGCTGTAACGGAAAGTCTGGATTTGGAGCAAGGCTATCACCAAGTCGGTGTGGAAGGTGGAACGCCGGTTTATGTTGAAGTTGAAGGCTATTACAGCGTCCGACCTTCAATGGAAGATGGGCAATTTGATCCTGCCCTGATTCAGACGGGTAAAATCCATTTCGATAAATCGAAATCTTGTAATATGAAGAAATAATTCTAGCTTCAGTATGAATGGTGATAATGGGCTAAGAAGCGTAAAATCCTCTGTTGCGACATGACCATTATCACCATACTATTCAATAAGTGATTGAAAAATCCAAATTAACAACCAAGTTGTTGCTTCAGGTAATCAACAACATCGTCTAGTTTCAGCATCTGTTTTTCATCACCGCGGCGATGTTTATATTCTACTTCGCCATTATCAAGATTACGGTCACCAATAACGACAGTGTGTGGTACACCGATAAGCTCCATATCGGCAAACATCACGCCTGGGCGTTCCTTGCGATCATCAAAAATAACATCAATACCGCTAGCGCGTAGATCGGCATACAGTTTCTCTGCAACTTCTTTAACACGGTATGACTTGTGCATATTCATTGGCAAAATAGCAACTTGGAATGGTGCAATTGCATCAGGCCAGATGATACCGCGGTCATCGTGATTTTGTTCAATCGCTGCGGCGACAATACGAGTGACGCCAATACCATAACAGCCCATAGTGACTATCTGATTGTGGCCGTCTTCGCCTTGAACAGTCGCTTTCATGGCATCAGAATATTTGGTGCCAAGCTGGAAGATATGGCCCACTTCAATACCACGTTTGATGAGCAATGTACCTTTACCATCCGGGCTGGCATCACCTTCAACAACATTACGGATATCAGCAACTTCTGGTACCGGTAGATCGCGTTCCCAGTTGATACCGAAATAGTGTTTGTCATCGATATTGGCACCTGCGCTAAAATCACTCATCACTGCTACACTGCGATCAATAATAACGGGTATTGGCAGATTGACAGGTCCCAATGAACCTGGGCCTGCACCAACAATTGAGCGAATCTCTTCTTCGGTGGCAAAAGCCAGTGGGCTGGCAACTAAAGATAATTTCTCTGCTTTGATTTCATTAAGTTCATGGTCGCCGCGAACCAGTAAGGCGATCAATTTATGACTTGTTCCTTCTGCTGCGTGAACCATCAGGGTTTTAACTGTTTTCTCAATTGGCAGATTGAATTGCTCAACCAGTTCAGCAATTGTTTTTGCGTTTGGAGTATCTACCAGATGCATCTCTTCTGTTGGTACTGCGCGATCATGAGCGGGGGCAACAGCTTCGGCTAATTCAATATTGGCTGCGTAATTGGATTCAGTGGAAAAGACGATATCATCTTCTCCACTGGCGGCCAGAACCTGAAATTCATGAGAAGCACTACCACCGATGGAACCGGTATCAGCCAGAACAGCACGAAAATCCAAACCTATACGGGTAAAAATTTTGCTGTAGGCTTCATACATGTTGTCATAAGTTTCTTGTAATGATGCTTGGGTAGCATGGAAAGAGTAAGCATCTTTCATTAGGAATTCACGGGAGCGCATCACGCCAAAACGAGGGCGAACTTCATCGCGAAATTTAGTCTGGATCTGGAATAGAGTCAGGGGTAACTGCTTATATGAGCTGACTTCATTGCGGATCAGATCAGTGATGACCTCTTCATGAGTTGGACCTAGTACAAAAGGACGATCACCTCGGTCAACAAAACGCAGTAACTCTGGACCATATTGTTCCCAGCGGCCACTTTCTTGCCATAGATCTGCCGGTTGTACGACAGGCATAGATATTTCAATCGCTCCGGTATTGTTCATCTCTTCTCGAACAATTTTTTCGACTTTTTTGAGTACACGGATACCTGTAGGCATCCAATTGTACAGACCTGAAGCGAGTTTACGGATCATGCCCGCACGAAGCATCAGCTTATGGCTGACAACCTCCGCATCGGCAGGAGTCTCTTTTAATGTAGAGAGCAGATATTGGCTAGTACGCATTGTTAGGTTCCATTAGAGCAGCAAATTGCTTCTGACTGGCAGAAATTTGCCAGCCAATAAAAAAACGAAAATAAGCCTTTAGTCTACCAGTGAGTTTAAGATGCCAAAAGGGTATATGCTGATTTTTAATGGGGATCTATAGAGACCACTTCGGTCAATGTGCCACATATTTTCCAGCGCACATTAAAATCCAGTAAATGAGCAGCATACTCCCGATTTTCCTGTTCTCTTCTCCGGTAAGCAGGACGAGGATCCTGGGCTAAAATTTGACTGATAAAACGGCGTAAATTCGGATAAATATTTTGAATTGAGATTAGCTGTTGCTCAGCGGTAGGCGAAAATACCACTTCCATATCGGTAGAAGGGGCTTGCTGTGCAAAACCCGCCACTGCATGAGGCTGACATTCAGCGAAAGGTAGATAAGGCTTAATATCGATAACAGGCGTACCATCAATTAAATCCAGGCTACCCAGTTCCAGAGTAACTCGACCTTTCCTGTATTCGATCCCTTTAAGTTCAATCAGAGACATGCCAATTGGATTAGGCCGAAAAGTCGAACGGGTTGCGAATACGCCCATTTTTGCATTGCCACCTAAACGAGGAGGACGCACCATTGGCTTCCAGCCGCCTTCTATTGTTTGATGGAAGATGAAAATAACCCACAGATGACTAAATTGTTCCAGACCACGAACTGCATCCGGTTGATTATAGGGAGGAAGAAGTACCAGTTTCCCTCCACCATCTTCAATAAGACCTGGTTGACGGGGGACGGCAAATTTTTCTTTATAAGGGGAGCGGATAACCCCTATCTGCGTGAAATGGAAATCGATCATTGGGTGATAAGCAGGGCTGAACCTTCACATATTGCTATCTGGTAGCATCCTTGGCCTGATAATATTTCGCATTGATGCAATAAAACAGCGTTAGCATTCAAATAAGCTGCTTTGGTTATCATCTGGTTGCGAGCCTCGGTGATATTTGCTGGTGGATCCTGTAAGGAACTACGACACGATTGACCAGAAACAATCCCTAAATCTTTAAATAAGACACCTAATAATTCTTCACTCTTGGTATATAACTTTACGGATGAAGAGAAATGTTTTTTTTCTCCGGTTGATAGTTTTGTGTGCCTCATATCTGATAACTGGGAAGAGTCAGGAAATGTTGTTTGTTGTACTGAACATCCAGTTATGGACAGTGCTAGTAAAGAGGCAAGTAGCCTACGCATGATAGATCCTCGAATTTTTACTGTTAGAGTTAAGCGAGTCGATCAGGTTAACAAAAAATACCGAAAACATGATGCCATAATAAATCAGGCGGACAACCTGTCCGCCTGATTATTCTAATATCGATGAACGTAATATGAAAGATTACCAACCTTTCACTGCACCACCATTAAAGATCTTATTGGCAGCTTCATCAACTTCGTCTGATTGATATGCCTTAACGAATTTCTTAACATTTTCAGCATCTTTATTATCTTCTCTACTAACCAGTAGGTTTACATATGGAGAATCTTTATCTTCAACAAATAAACCATCTTTTGCTGGAGTCAGACCAATCTGGCTTGCATAGGTTGTATTAATGATTGCGAGAGCAATTTTTTGATCATCCAGTGAACGTGGCAATTGTGGTGCTTCCAATTCGACTAGTTTTAAATTCTTAGGATTTTCAACAACGTCTAGAACCGTTGGTAATAAGCCTATGCCATCTTTCAATTTAATTAAACCTTGTTTCTGCAACAGTAATAAAGAGCGGCCTAAGTTTGTTGGATCGTTTGGTAACGCAATTTGGGAACCATCCTGCAATTCATCTAGAGATTTAATTTTTTTGGAATAACCCGCAATTGGATAAACAAAAGAGTTGCCAACTGTGACCATCTTATAACCACGATCTTTGATTTGCTGATCCATATAGGGTTTGTGCTGGTATGCATTCAGATCAATATCGCCTTTGCTCAGTGCTTCGTTTGGCAATACAAAATCATTAAAGGTTACCAGTTCTACATCAAGACCATATTTATCTTTAGCGACTTTTTTTGCAATTTCAGCCACTTCCTGTTCTGCACCAACGATAACGCCTACTTTAATATGGTTTGGATCTTGTTTTTCTTGCCCGCAGCCAGGCAAAATTAATGAGCCTAAAAGAGCGCTGATAGTTGCGATGGTTTTTAATTTAACAGACATACTTTACCCCTATAGAATACTGACTTATTAGCACCGACACAGGTACTGCTATTAAAATAATCTTGTTATTTACGTGTTGTGGCCTTGACTAAATGGTCACCACTTAATTGAATTAAATAAACTAAAATAACCAGTAACACTAATACGGTATTCATTACTGTTGCATTATAGCCGATATATCCGTATTGGTAACCAATCTGGCCTAATCCGCCCGCACCTACAGCACCTCCCATTGCAGAATAACCGACTAAAGTTATGAGGGTAATTGTGGCTGCATTGAGCAAACCAGGTAATGCTTCAGGTAACAGAATTTTCTTTATAATTTGGAATGGGGTTGCTCCCATTGCTCTAGCAGCTTCAATTAGTCCCGATGGAATTTCTAATAAAGCATTTTCCACCATACGGGCAATAAATGGTGCAGCACCTATGGTTAATGGGACAATGGCGGCCTGTAAACCGATCGATGTTCCCACAATTAGCCTGGTAAAAGGAATCATCCACACCAGTAAAATAATAAATGGGATAGAACGGAAAATATTAACTACCGCTGAAAGAAAACGATAGAGTTTACTATTTTCCATAATTTGATCGGGACGGGTGACATATAGCAATACACCTATCGGCAGCCCGATAATGAAGCCAAAGAAACCAGAAACAAAAGTCATTACTAGAGTTTCCCAGACGCCTTTAGCCAGTAATAAAATCATTCCTTCAGACATAACCGAGAACCTCTACTTTCACATGATGATCTTGTAAAAACTTAATCGTTGACTCAACGCCACCATTTTCACCGTGTAATTCAGCTAACATCACACCAAATTTTACGCCACCGGCATAGTCGATTTGAGAACTTAATATATTCATATCAATATCAAAACGACGTACCGCCATTGAAATCAGTGGGGCATCTACAGACTGACCGGTAAACTCTAATTTCAATAATGGACTAAGATTTGGTGCTGGGTGGCTTTGCATTTTTTGTACATAATCTTCAGGGACATCCAGATGCAAAGTTGACTGAATAAATGCCTGAGCGATAGGTGTCTTGGGATGAGAGAATACTTCACTTACAATGTCTTGTTCAATCAGTTGTCCGCCACTGATAACGGCTACTTGGTCACAAATACGTTTGACGACATCCATTTCATGTGTAATTAACAGAATAGTTAGCCCTAAGCGGCGATTAATATCTTTCAATAATTCTAGAATAGAACGAGTTGTTGCAGGATCTAGAGCGCTGGTTGCTTCATCACATAAAAGTACTTTAGGTGAATTAGCTAGGGCACGGGCAATAGCAACACGTTGCTTCTGTCCGCCAGAGAGATTTGCTGGATAGGCATCATGCTTATCTGTAAGACCAACAAGCTCTAATAACTCGTCTACCCGTTTTTTGATTTCGGCCTTTGGAATGTTATCCAATTCCAAAGGTAAGGCTATGTTGCCAAACACTGTTCTTGAAGACAGTAAATTGAAGTGCTGGAAAATCATGCCGATACGACGACGTGCACGAGTTAAATCACTATCAGACAAGATAGTTAAATCCTGACCATTAACCAATACTTGCCCGGAAGTTGGACGTTCAAGCATATTTACACAGCGAATTAGTGTACTTTTACCTGCGCCGGATGAGCCAATAACACCGTAAATTTGCCCTTGCGGAACATGTAGGCTGATATCTGAAAGCGCATTAATAGAATGGGCACTCTGCTGGAATATTTTATTGATATGTAACAGTTTTATCATTTTTATTCTTATTTATTTTTATAAAAATTTTGAAAATTGATAGCTTGAACATTTTTGAGAAAGCAAACCACCTGTTGAATTGGATGTTAAGGTGTCTAGACGTCTAAGTCAACTATGAATAAATTAATTGCTGCATTCTCATTCATGGCTAAATCGTGCGATACTGGGGGCTTCTTACATTTTTGGAGCAATCGGGTGACACAAGGTATTCCTGCCGTATTTTTAGATCGTGACGGAACAATAAATATCGATCATGGTTATGTACATGAAATAGATGATTTTCAATTTATCGATGGTGTCATTGAAGCCATGATTGAATTGAAAAAGATGGGGTATGCACTGGTGTTAGTCACAAACCAGTCAGGTATTGCCCGTGGAATTTTCGATGAAGAGCAGTTTTTGCAACTGACGGAATGGATAGATTGGTCGCTAGCAGACCGTGGTGTGGATTTGGATGGCATTTATTATTGCCCTCATCACCCAGATGCAACTGAAGAGCAATATAAGAAGAGTTGTGACTGCCGTAAACCGCAGCCGGGTATGTTGCTGGATGCGCAGAGGGAGCTTGGTATAGATATGACTGCTTCTTTTATGATTGGTGACAAACTCGAAGATATGCAAGCAGCGACGCTGGCAAAAATTGGCACTAAGGTATTAGTTCGTACAGGTAAACCCGTTAACACTGAAGCTGAACAAGCGGCTAATTTGATAATAAATAGTCTTGCAGACTTACCTAAAGCAATTAAAGGCATCAAAAAATAGGTTTTTTGTTCTTTACATCATCATTTTGTTGAAAAAATCCTCAAATAAAAGTTTTTTTCAAATAAACGCTTGCCAGCGCCAAAGAACGCCCTATAATGCGCCACCACTGACCGACACAACGCTGATAAACATTGTGAGGTCGGGCAGAGAAAAAGCTAATAAGCGCTTGACTCTGCGGGCGAAAAGCGTAGTATACGCAGCCCGGCTGAACGAGAATATCACGTTTTATTTCAGCCTGCTCTTTAACAATTAATCAGACAATCTGTGTGGGCACTCACAAGACCGTATCACAAAAAATACGTTTTAAAGTCTTGAAGAGTGAACAACAGTTAATTCATTACGAACTAACGTAGGA